>JAQXKS010000021.1 GCA_029010575.1 Bacteroidales bacterium
CCATCAGCATTGTTTCCTATACCAGCAAGGTAAATAGGATATGACTGGTAGAGTGCCCACTGGTTTGCAGGGTAGAATCTTGATGAAGAGAAAGGAGCCTTGACAGATCCATCAGCTTCAATCTGCAGATACCACTTGTTACCGAAATCATAGAACATTGAAGGTATATCGTATGCGTTGTAGTCTGTTGCAAGGAAGAGATCATAAGGAGATCTTGCTGAAATCACATTGCCCTGGAAGTCGAGACAGAAGTCAAATCCCAGACAGAGGAGTCTGTTCTGTGAACGTACATCTTCGCTCAAGATCTGTGAGTTGTATTTGAACTCTTCATAGAGCAGGTCAGTAGACTCTTTGTCGTAACCATAATTTGCATAGAGGTCATATACAGACTGAGGAAGTACTTCGGGATAAGTAGGATCTCCGATTACAACAGGAGATGTAAATACTTCTTCACCCTCCTGTACCTGCCAATTATCGTCATAATAACTGTAAGATACAGTTGCAGATGCAGTCCATTCACCTTGGAGTTCATCAAACAGAGTAGATTCAACCTTTGTTGCAGCTGGAACACGGATAGAGGTCTGTTCAGAAATAGCCTGACAGTCATCTGCTGTAAGATCTTCATAGGTACCTTCATCATTTGCTCCGGCTATTACAAGTCTGGTGACTGTGTTAGGGAGACAGTTGAAACTCATATCAAGACCATCTGCAGAGTTAATCATATTGACATCGGAAATTGACAGTTCGTTTCCGAGCTGTTCCATTACCTGGTTATAATCATAATATTTGAGATACTGTGAAAATTCACGAGGACCGTTTGCTGCATACTTGGCAGATTCGAGGTCTTTATTAGGAGCCTTAACATTGAACCATACCATGTAAGGGCTATTTTCACCCCAAGGGTTGTCAATAGGAGTTACAATTACCTTAGGAGCAGGCTTGGTAGCTTCGGGAAGAGTGAAATCAACTCTTGTAAAGCTCTGTGAATAACCATATTCATCAGCAAGACCCACAGCAAAGATATGATATGTAGCATTCTTGTCGATTTCATACAACATATCTTCAAGATTGATTTCAGCAGGAGCGCTGACATCGTCTACCAGCATCACACCAAGCTGCATAAAGGCATTGAATGATGTAAGATACCACTGTAAGTTAGCCTCGTCATTGTTAATGAAAGGCATAATCATTTCCAAAGTATACTCATCCATTACGACAAATACATACTGCATGATATCACCGGAAGGGGTGAATGTGACCTTTCCTCCTTTTGGAGTAAGATCTGTGGTAACTGAAACAGTACCGTTGGCAAGGGAAGGAGGAAGGGTGTTGATAACCTTCTTAAAGAAGAATCCTGTCCAGTAATCTTCTTCATTTACCGGTCCTTCGTATGCAGCATCGTAGTATGCATTTTCATCGAATAGAGCCTGATAGAAACCTTCTCCGAAACCATAAGGGTGTTCACCCCATGTATATTCACCAAACATGAGAACGTTGGGCTGACCGGGAACGATGGGGTTGTAATATGAAATCAGATTACCCTCTTCATCCTGTTTGATATTACCGTTTTCATCGTAGAGGTATGAATTATCTGTATTGAAAACAAAAGTAGTATCATTTCTGAAATAGTTATGATAGTATTCATCGTGAAGGTTGAGAATATCAGCATCCATGAGAGGGAACCATCCGTTCTTGTTCATCAGATATGTAGCAATATCTGTTGTACCCCATTTCACTACATTTTCTGATTCCTGCAATTCAGGAAGAACCACTCTTACAGAGAATTCATCCTGTGAAACTGATAGTACTGTTACACCTGGTTCGAAATCCTTGGTGGTAAAATCCTCTTTGCAGAATTTTGAGAAATATTCATCATTGATCTTTCCTGCCAGATAGAATGAATAAGCTGTACCAGGATTAAGGTCAGTGAATTCAAGAGAGTTTTCACCCTTCTTTTCAGTAATTTCAGATACTACTCCCTTATCGAACACATCAATAGAGGTTTCGATTATTTCGTCCTGAGGAAGCAGAGCATAAGCGACTTCTGTTAGATTTTCGTAAGAATATTTAACAGTAAACGAAGTTTCAGTCACATTGTCAAGACTGATAATAGTAAGAACCGGTTCTTCAACTACGGTTGTATCCTTTCCAGTAGTGTCAACAGGCACTTCGGGATCATCAGGACCTGGACCAGGTTGCTCCTTCTTACAGGAAACTACTGCCAAGGAAAGCATTGCAGCACACATAAGAATATGTGCGAATTTATAAACATGTTTCATACATGAAATAATTTAAATGGTTAATGATTTTAGTTGTCGCAAAGGTAACAAAAAAAATATAGGTGCAACACGCTGTTACACCTATATTTCTATCAATTTCTTATACTTTTCGTACTTTTTCTGTGTTTTCTTACATTTTTGGAGTAGTGTCCATCTCTTTGTAAGAAATCGGACATGAAGCAAGTGCCTGATTGAAGATTGCCTGGCTCTTTATTTCATCGGGATTACATGTAACAGGTCCGGTGATACATCCGTTGGGACATGTCATGACTTCGATGAACTTCGCAGGAGCCTTGCCCTTCTTTGCATAACCCTTAAGCAGTGCAACATTCTTCTTATTGAGGTCGGCTACCTGTATGATATCCACTCCCTTTGCACGATCCTTGAGATAGTTGGTAACTGCGAGCGATACACCGCCTGAACGTCCGAAAGCATGCGCCTCCATAACGGAATTTCTGGAGATCTGATAAGGAGCAGCTTCATCTACATTGATACCCAAGCCGTTGAAAATAGCGTTGAGCTCTTCGAATGTGATCACATAGTCCACTTCATCATAATATGTAGCCTCTTTTCTCTTACCTACACAGGGTCCTACGAAAACGATCTTGGCGTTGGGGTACTTTGCCTTTGTTTCCTTAGCTGTATATGCCATAGGTGAGAGTGTATGTGAAACGAACGGAGCCATTTCGGGGATATGCTTCTTGACGAGCTGAATATATGAAGGACAGCATGATGTGGTCATGAATGACTGACCTTCAGCCATCTTTTCGAGAAGTTCCTCTCCTTCGGTCTCGGTAGTAGTCATCGCACCTGTAGCCACTTCAATTACAGAATCGAAACCTATCTGCTTGATGGCACCGTAAACCTTTGCAATGGGAGCCTTGAACTGTGCAAGGACTGCAGGAGCAGGTATTGCGATAACTTCCTCTCCCTTGCGAATCGATTCAAGTACATCGAAGACATTTGATATTTCGAAGATAGCTCCGAAAGGACATGCCTTCATACACTTTCCGCAATAGATACACTTGCTTTCATCAATATGCTCGACTCCATATTCATCCTTGGAGATGGCACCTACAGGACAAGCCTCTTCACAAGGCACAGGGATATATACGATTGCATGGTAAGGACATCCTTTCTGACACATTCCACAGTTGATACACTTTGAATGGTCAATCTTTGCCTGACCCGTTTCGGTAAAGAAGACAGCCTCCTTGGGACAGTTCATGTAACAGTTTCTTGCTACACAACCGCGGCAGAGAGAGGTGATTTCATATTTTACGGATACACAAGATGAGCATGCTTCGTCAATGACGCAAAGAATGTTCTCCTTGCTATTCCTATTGTTTTCTCTTGAAAGGGCCTTTCCGGCATAATATGAAAGAGGGGTAAGTTCGTTTGGTTCATCGGTCATATCAAAACCCATCAGAGGAAGAGCTTTGTATTTCCATACTGCACGTTCCTTGTGGATACAGCATCTTCCGAGGACTCTTGAACGCTTTGGAGAAAGCTGGATAGGCAATTCATCTATAGCCTCTTCCAACTTGCCATCCTTCCAAAGTCCAACCAGCTTGCTAAGAAGCTTGTAACGGACGATCATCGTATTATTCTGTAATGCCATAATTGAATAGAAGTTTGTTAATTGTAGGTTTATACATAAATATTTATCGGGCAAAGATAGCCCGATAAATATTATTTCCAAAAAAATTAATTTCCGCCAACCGATTTTTCAAGTTCACGTGCTGTATGAAGAAACTCCTCAACACTCATTTCCTTGAAAAACAGAAGGCCGTGTGTCGTTCTGAGTCTGGGACTCTCATTCTGGTAGAAGAAGGGTTTTCCAAGAACCCTCTGGACAGTGGAGAGCTGTTCCACCCAGATTTTTTTGGCAAGGTCACTAAACTTGCCGTCAAGTTTGTAGCTGGGAAACGATGCATTCACCTGTGAAAGATAGCAGTTCTCGAATGCGTTGCTAAAGACGCCCATTGCATTCAATGACACGGGAACAATATGGGTAGCATCTGATGGATGGAAACGGTACCATACATTCCTATATCCCCAAATCTTGATATGAGAGATATCCTCTTCGCGACTCCACTCCCTGAGCGCCTGCGCAATTGCCTGAAGCACTTTATAATGTGTATCAGGACCACTACCTTCCGGATCGAAAGCCAATGAGATAATATCAGGTCTGATTTGCTTGAGCTGATCCAGCACAGGCATAACATCCCTTTCCAGAGATGGCTTCTCCGTGAAGATATCTCCGGTATAGAATCCAAGTCGCAGGTGGTGTACATTTTCGCTCCTTATTCCGAAAAAGCCCCAAACAAGTTCCTCTTCAAATTCCCTGATCATACCCTTGAGAAGTCTGATATCGGCAGACATCTTCTCTCCGTCATAACTGTGCCTTGTAGTCCTTATTATATCATTTATCTGGATGATGAGCTCGCCTGTATCCTTGACATTGCGAATCTCCACTATGCATCTGACAAGCCTGTGAGCAAGTCCCCTCATCCTCTCTGTTGCATTTCCTGAGGCGACATTTATGAGATAGTGGTAGATATCCTTTTCTCTTTTGAGTTTATATCCTTCAGTATAGAAATTCTGGTATTTGACCATCTCTATCTCACCATTACACAGCATCCTCATAGTACTTTCCAGCGCCTGGATAAGGAAACTGTTGGTAACAGCGTTGAATCCTGAAGTCATGATTGCAAAATCTGAACTATTGGACTCTTCACGTGATATTCTGTGGATATGAGGAAGCATACCGAGCATGATATCATCGTGATGTGGACCGGTATGGTAGAATTTGCAATTCGAAAGATGTGACACCCCAGCCTTAATCTTGCTCTTGAGGGATTCAATCACCTTGTCGATGGTGTGTTCGTCCAAATCGGGTATCATGCTGCACCACTTATCAGCCTTGAGTTCATCAAGGGTGACCTTGTCCCCATACTTGCCAAGTCTATTGATACAGTCTATGACTGCCCTGTCACGTTTAGCATCGTTCCACTGACCGGTCGCATAATACCTGTACACCGATTCGCTCAGCATCGATGCAGCTCCTGCCGTGAGATAGAAACGGGAGTTGCGAAGTCTGACAAGAGAGGATGCAGGATAGAGGTTGGAGGGTTCTTTTTCCAGAGCATCGGCTACCACCTCTGCCTTGGCCTCCCCTGCTGCAAATATGATTGCAACTGCATCAGGATTATAGGTAATGGTTTCAAGACCTATTGTGATTACAGGTTTGATCCTCGATATCTCTATGCCACCCAAGTCACCTGCAGCCGCGGCCTGTGTCTCGAAGTTGGTATGAGTGAGTCGGGTCGTACAGTAGGGATCACTGCCTCTGGTATTGAATGCTATATGGCCGTCGGGACCGATACCGCCAAGGAAAAAGCCTATGCCTCCCATATTGCGGATCTTTCTTTCATAATCGGCACACCAGTCATCTATCATGAAGATTGAATCCCTCTTTCTGTTCTCTTCCAGAGTGACCGGTTCGCGGTATCTAAGCCCCAGATCGATAACTCCGTCAGGAAAAATCTCCTTGTAGGATCTTCCGCCCCACAGGGGAATCTGCGAGCAGTCTATGAACTGCGCCTTGTCGTAACTCATACCGAATCCATCGATATAATACTTCTTAACATAGTTGCAGAAACTGTTGTGCTGGGAGGGATCGATCGGATAGAATTCATCTATCTGCACAAAGCGCAGATCCGCCAGCGAAGGTTTTTTATCGACATTGAGCCCGCACTCTAGTCTCATCTTCTCTCCATCCGGAGTATCCCAGTCCTTCAGGATCTTTTTTACCCATTCGATGAAATACTCGGGAGTCTTGCCGGTAGGAAGACTTATTACCCCCTCGGGGTTTTGAGATACCCACTCGATAAAACGAAGTGCAGTAAGTTTTCCCAAAGTAGGAAAATTGTCAACAGTGATGTAAGGAATGTTTGTTTTGAAGACAGGAGCATTCTCAGGGGCAAAAGCCCTCTCTACATTTGAAAAATCTTTATACATATCTCGATATTTAAAACAAGGATCAATCTACCCAGATTTCATCAATAAAGATGAAAGCCTGACCTCCGGCACCCAGATGCCATTCCGGAATCTTTCCGAAGTTCTTGGCAAAGACCTTCACATAACGTGCCTTCCGGGCATTCTTGCCCAAATCCAGCACAAAATCACGAACCTGTATTTCATAGTCCTTGGGATCGGTTGTTCTGTCAACCCTGCCCACAGGGGTAAAATTAACGCCATCTTCAGAAATTGAGTACTCGACATAAACCGGCATCCATATCCATGAACGGGCATCCTGACAATAGCCGGAACCGATGGAGCGGATTTCCTTCACGCTGCGCAAATCCACAACAGCTGTGAAGTCTGTGGCCTGGAAGCCCTGCCATCCGCCGGTTTTCCAGTTTTCAGAGCCCCTCAGACCGTCAATGAGTCCCTTTGCGCCACGGGCATTGTACTGGGGGTTGTAACGGCACTCCGTAGTGATGTCCATATCATCCTTAAGCCTATAAACGGCAGATGTAACGACTCTGCTTCTATTACCTTGAGAATCTGTGACATAAGCGAACAGTATAGAGGTGCGATCCACCCTCACATCACCATCGAAAGGTTTGAATTCTCCTTTTTGCAGAGCATTGACCCTACGTTCATCCATCCTTTCGAGAGTCTCTCCAGGTTTGAGGGGCACCACTCTGCAGTATGCCTTTCCTCCTTCGGGAATTCCACCTATGCTGAATGTGATCGAATCTTCGAATATATCTGATTCATACTCGAACCAGGGATTTTTCATGAAAGGGATATCAACACTTGAGCTGGGTCTGTTCTGCTGCGCCACAGCAAAATCATAATCCGGCTTACCGGAGGTTCTGAACGAAAGCTCTCCTCCGCTGATGATATCGCTGAAACGGATATAGCCCTTTTCATACTCCCTGCCATTGAGGGTAGCACCTTTGATATATTTGTTCTTCTTGTTATCACTCTTTACAACAAAGACCGAACCATCTTCAAGATTGATTCTGACCTGACTGAAAAGGGGTGCAGCAAAGACAAAACAATCCGAGCCCGGGGTTACAGGATAGAGGCCGATCGCACTCATCACATACCATGCAGACATCTGGCCGCAGTCATCATTTCCGCAAAGTCCATCGGGAGTATCGGTATAGAGCTCGGTAAGAATCTTTCTTACTCTTTCGTAACCCTTCCATGGTTTTCCTGCATAGGAATAGAGATAGGCTATGTGGTGACTCGGTTCATTGCCGTGTGCATACTGTCCGATAAGACCTGTTATATCCACCTGGACACGGCCCGAAGTCTTCGGGACAGCACAGAAGAGCGAATCGATCTTGGCACAATAGCTCTCTTCACCTCCAAGCAGAGCAATATGTCCGCTGATATCGTGCGGAGTAAAGAAGCTATACTGCCATGAATTGGCCTCAGTGAAGTGATTGTTGACCTCTCTTGGATCAAACGGCTTGACCCAGCTGTTGCTCAGAAGCGGTCTCATAAAACCTGTTGAGGGGTCAAATATATTTACATAGCTCTTTGAATACTCAAGATATTTGTCTCTGATTTGAGCATATTTCTCTTCACCCGTCCTGCGATATAGAGTATCTGCAACCACACTGATACACCAATCATCGAAAGCATATTCGAGGGTCTTGGAAACCGATTCGTGTTCCTTCTCGGCCGGAACTACATATCTGTCGCGATAGTATCTGATTCCGAATTCATCCTTGTTGGAAGAGACCACCATTGCATCGAGAAAATCGGCAACATCGCCGGTGGCGAACTTATCAATACCTTTGGTTATGCAGTCCGCAATCACAGGTGTTGAGTTATATCCTATCATACAGTTGGTTTCCCAGCCTGAGAGTTCCCAGATGGGGAGCTTGCCACCCTCTCTGTAGATTGAGAGGAATGAATCCATGAAGTCCGCACTTCTTCTCCTCTCGATGATATTGAGCATGGGATGGAGAGTTCTGAATGTATCCCACAAAGAGAAGACCGTATATCTGTCATAGCCTTCGGCCTTATGGATTTTCTTATCCATACCCCTGTAGAGTCCGTTGACATCCGAATAGAGATTAGGTGCGATGGCTGTGTGATACATTGCCGTATAGAATATTCTGAGATTGTTCACATCCTCGCAACCGTCACCTCTGACATCGATTTTGCCAAGGTATTCATTCCACATCTCAAGGGATTTGTCGTGAAGTGCGGCAAAATCGAAATTGTCAGCAGGCACTTCACTTTCAAGATTTTCCTTCGCATTTTCAGAACTTACTGATGAAATGCCGACTTTTGCCACGACTCTATCTCCCTTCTTTGCATCAAAGACAATATAAGCCCCTGCTTTTCCAAGATTCCTGCACTCCTTCACCGGAGTATCAAACTCAAGATAGAAGTGGACCATCTGATCCTGACTCCATGAACTTGACCTGCGGTATCCGGTGAATGACCTTTTTCCGTCAAATTCAAATTCACCTTCAATCATGTAATCCCTATGTTCCAGATCGAGGATTACCCCCACGGTTCCATCTTCCGCAACGGTATTGAATGTATATGAATGCATTGCAGCCCTGCGACCTGCTGTCAAAGCGACACGTACATTCCATCTGTCAAGAAGAACTTCATAATAGCCGGCAGATGCAATTTCATTGTCGTGAGAGAATTCTGACTTGTAGAAATCCCTATTGAGAGTATCCAAAGGATACGATACTACAGGCATAAGCATTATGTCTCCATAATCGATACATCCAGTTCCGCTCAAGTGGGTATGTGAAAATCCGATAATTGTGTTATCCATGTAATGGTATCCAGAACATCCTTCCCAGGTATCAAGCCTCGTGTCAGGGCTCAGCTGGACCATTCCGAAAGGTGCACAAGCTCCGGGGAATGTATGGCCGGTAGCATCAGTACCTACCATCGGATTGACATAATCGGTGAACGGCAGCAAACTCTTATTGGTGCATCCCTGCATCATCAAAAGAGTCGCCAGCACAACTGTTGTCATAATAAGACAGAGGAAACGATTTGTTTTCATATTTGACTGTATAATGAGTTATATAATATTCTTGAAACGCTCCGGTATCCGGACTATCAGCACGGCCTCGAACATAGCAGGTTTGTTGATGGCATAAATGGGTCTGAATACAGTCTGGATCCACCTTGCAATACCGGTCCATTTATCCCACGCTCGGGCTTTACGGGAGGAGACCAGATATATGGTCCTGGCCCTCCTTTGAAGATGTTTGGTCCACCCCGATGAGAGGTGATCCCTATCACTGAATCTATTTTGGACCCTCTCCATATCGAAATATCCCATATGAAAAAGATAAAGTCCCTTGCCTATGCGATAGTTATGTCCCTTGACTCTGTGAAAACCGGAGCCCCACCTTACCTTTTTGGCAATAATCGATGCTTTGGTATATCTTGTGGAGAGCCTTGCATAGCTGCGTTGTTCCAGAAATCCTCTCCCATTGTCGAATTTTCCTTCGAGTTCCAGGTGCTGTCCGACATCGACACCCAGTCCGGAGAGTGTAGTGCGCACACCATAAGATGCAATATACTCAGGAAGGGTAACACCCATAAGAGGATCCACTACAAGAAACTCGTCAGCATCTGTTCCGATAACATAATCGTACCTGTTCAGCAATTCATGTGCCTTCCCACAGAGAAAAGAGATACGGAGTTTGTCACCCCTGACCCTGTTCCCCAGCAGTTTATCGCAGATAAAAAAGTTTGCACCTTCACACTCATCAGGTACATGCTGATCCTTTCCGTCAAGATAGACATACAGATTCTCCCTCCCCAGCTGGCTGCCATAATATTTGACCCACCTTTTGAGAAAGAAATCGTCATTTCTTGCCATTGTAATTGCACAGACCCTTGCCATATTCATTTTTACAATTATAACATCTTGGTAAAGAGCCTTCTTCTCATAAAAGGCATCTTATCTTCATACTCATCCCAAATCTTGAGCGCAGGATTTTTCTCATATATGGGACCTGTGACCGCATATTTTATTCCATATTTCCTGAAGTTCTCTGCGAGTGTAGTATGGATTAATGCTGAAATCCCCTTTTGCTGCCAATGCTCATCTGCCCCGACCATCACAAGACTTACTGAATCATAATTATTCATAGCCCTCCTAAGGCGTAAATAACCCAAAGGAAAGAGTCTGCCATTGGACTTACGAAGCACATCTTCCACCGAAGGCATGCAGAAAGCGTATGCTGCAATCCTGTTCTTGTCATCCATCACACAGCATGTGAGTTCGGGACGCAACATAGGTACTATCTTCTTTGCAAAATACTCTATCTCAGCATCAGACAAAGGTGTAAAGTTGAGTACTCGTTTGAATGCCAGATTATAGTTATAGAAGAAACTCTCGACTACCGACTTCTCCCTTATGACATCCCTGACATTCTTGAATGAGAGGCCGTATCTCTTTCTGAGGACATCCGAGACATGACAGATCTTCTCGGGAAGTTTCTGGTTGGCGGGAAGAATATACTGAATCCAGTCGGCCTCCTTCATGTACCCGAGTTCATTCAGAAAGCGGGGATAATAATCGAAATTCCATATGGTATTGGCAGTTGCCCTGTTCTCGAAACCATCCACGAGCATTCCCCTGCGATACCATGTATTGAAGCCCACAGGACCATGCACCTGATTCATTTCCAGAGAGAGAGCCCACTGCTCGACTGCACCGAGCAGCATCCTCGCTATCTCGATGTCATTCTCCATCTCGATCCACCCGAATCCGACTGCCCTCTTGAAATAGATATCATTGTACTTCTCGTTGAGGATACCTGCTATTCTGCCTACCACACGCTTTCCCTCCAGAACAATCCACATCTTCACCTTGCAGTACTCCAACGACGGGGATTTGGTAAAACTCTCGATCTCATCCCTGCGCAAGGGAGGAGTATACTGGTGTACATTTTTATATAGTATGTACGGAAACTCAATGAACTTCTTAAACTGCCGCGAGGTTTTCACCTCCTCCAACTCATACTTCATCTTTCTTGTCAATTAAATAATTCAGAGCAGCCTGTGCACAGACACATCCGAACACAGGCGGAATATAAGAGAATGTTCCTACCTGAGACTTTTTATTGCGTTCGCCTTCAGAGGGTACTATGGCACTCCTCTCGGGAAGCTCTTCAGAAAAAACAACGGAAAAACCTTTGGATATGCCTCTTTTGCGTAACTTCTTTCTCAGGATGAAGGCAAGAGGACAATTGTATGACTTCGATATATCTGTCAGACGGATTTTTGTGGCATCGAATTTTGCCCCTGCACCCATTGAACTCACAAGGGGGATACCATTTTCCACGCAATGACAAATCAAGGCAATCTTGGGTGCGAGGGTATCAATGGCATCAATCAGATAATCGATTCTGCCGACAGATGCCATAATCGACGGAATATTCTCTTCATCGAGATATTGTTTTATGGAGACTATCTCCACCTCCGGATTGATATCCTTAAGCCTTCTCTCCATCACATCGCACTTGAACTGACCAATTGTCGAGTCAAGTGCAAGCAACTGACGGTTCTTGTTGGTAGGTGAGACCACGTCGGAATCTATGATGACTATTCTGCCCACCCCTGCTCGGACCACCATCTCAGCAGCATAGCCTCCTACCCCACCCAGACCGGCAACCACCACTGCGGAGGCAGCTAATCTTCTACAGCCCTGCTCCCCCACCAGCATCCTGCATCTTTCCTGCCACTGCTGATACTCCATATCATCCTCTGTTCTAAAGTTTTCCATCTTTCTCAAGTGCCTTAGCTTCATCCCAGATAGCATCCATCTGTGCAAGTGTCATCTCCTTGAGCGAACGGCCCTGTCGTATAGTATGCTCTTCGAGATATGTAAATCTCTTCCTGAATTTGGCACATGTAGTCTCGAGAGCAGTATCCGGATTCAAATCATACAAGCGGGCAGCATTGACTATTGAGAAGAGAAAATCACCAAGTTCCTCTTCAGCCCTTTTTACCGAAGAGGCATCCCCCTGGCACATAGCTTCGAGCTCACTTCTGAATTCTTCAAGCTCTTCAGCGACCTTATCCCAGACCTGTTCCTTCCTTTCCCAGTCAAAGCCCACCGCACGTGCCTTGTCCTGCATTCTGTACGCCTTCAAAAGCGGAGGAAGTGTAACGGGAACACCGGAAAGTACTCTTTTGTTTCCATCCTTCTCCTTGGTCTTGAGTTCCTCCCAGTTTCTGACCACCTCGGCGGCATCAGCGACCTCCCTCTCCCCGAATACATGAGGATGCCTGTAAATAAGTTTCTCACAGAGCCTGTTGATAACATCGACTATATCAAAACTGTTATTCTCTGCTCCTATTTTTGAATAAAACACAATGTGCAACAAGACATCACCCAGCTCCTTGGAGATTTCATTGTCATCCCCCTTAAGTATGGCATCACTTAATTCATAGACCTCCTCAACGGTCTGTGGCCTAAGAGAGTCTGTGGTCTGTTTAGCATCCCATGGACACTTTTCTCTAAGTTCGTCCATTATATCCAGAAGGCGCCCGAAGGCCTCCATTTTCGCTTGACGCGAAGTCATTTCATTTCGACTCATATCACTGTTTTCGAACCGACAAAATTAGTATATTTCATAGTAAAAATCAAATATTGTTTTTCACATATATATTCATTAACTTTGGGTTGTGTTTTAAATGCTTAAAAAGATGAAAATTGTATTTCTGGATGCTGCCACCGTCGGCAGTGACATTAGTTTCGATGAACTCAGGAACCTTGGAGAGACCATACTTTACGACTATACATCTCCTGAGGAGGTAGCAGCGAGGATTGCTGATGCAGAGATAGTTATAACCAATAAAGTAAAACTTTTCAAAGAGCAGATAGATGCGGCTCCCAATCTTCGCCTGATATGTGTGGCTGCAACAGGTGTCAACTGCGTGGACGTGGATTATGCCAAGTCACTCGATATCCCTGTAAAGAATATTCCTGCATACTCGACAGAGAGTGTGGCGCAAGTCATCATCATGCACATCCTGAACCTTGTCGGACACGGACTCTATTTCAATGAAGTCGTCCACAGCGGCACATACTCAGCCAGCAAGAGATTCACAGACCTGTGCCGTCCCTTCTTCGAGCTGAAAGGAAAGAAATTGGGAATCATAGGAATGGGAAATATCGGCCATAGAGTGGCCACTCTTGCGGAAGCATTCGGCATGCAAGTATGCTACTACTCTACCTCCGGCACCTCCCATTGCAAGGATTACCCCTCGGTTCCCCTTTACGAGCTTCTCGAAGAGTGTGACATCGTATCGGTAAACTGTCCCCTCAATCCCGTCACCTCGGGACTTATCTGTTACAGCGAATTATGCAAGATGAAGCCTACCGCCTACATCATCAACTGTTCACGCGGCGGAATCGTGAACGAAAAGGATCTTGTCAGGGCACTTAACGACGGACTCATTGCAGGTGCAGCCATCGATGCCTATGAAGTCGAGCCCATCCCCGCCGACCATCCATACCTTAGCGAACTGAAGGACAAGAGCAGACTCATTCTTTCTCCGCATATCGGATGGACCAGCAAGGAGGCACGTACCAAACTGATGGAGATTCTTGTGGATAATATAAAGACATATATGGCATAGAAGAAATTTTTTTCTATTTTTGCGCCCTGTCAGAAACATAGTGTACTTGATAACCACTTTAAAAACAAGAAATGAAAAAAAGACCAAGAAGCACAGTCTCCATCCCCTTCATGATGATGTCGATACTTTTCTGTATCTGCCTCGTCTCGTCGAACCTGTTTGAGACCAAACTGTTCACTCTGTTTGGAATAACCCTCACCGGAGGGGTCGTCATCTTTCCGGTGTCGTACATTATAAATGATTGCCTGGTAGAGGTTTACGGATACAAGAAATCAAGGCTCGTAATCTGGACCGCGTTTGCCATGAACTTCTTCATGGTAGGCACTGCACAGATTGTCAGGATGTTGCCCGACTCTCCATTCTGGGACGGCAGCCAGCACTTCAACTATGTATTTGCGCTCGCCCCAAGGGTCGTGCTGGTATCGATGCTTGCATTCATCTGCGGCTCGACCGTCAATGCTGTAATTATGAGCAAAATGAAGATTTCTCAGAAAGGCAGGAGGTTTTCGGTCAGAGCCATGGCCTCCACTATTGCCGGAGAAAGCGTAGATTCACTCATCTTCTTCCCCATCGCCTTTTTCGGGACAGAGGCATCCGTACTCCTGCAGCTCATGCTCACACAAGTATTTCTTAAAACAGCATACGAGGCAGTCATCCTTCCTTTGACCAATTTAATCATAAAACATCTGAAAGAGTATGAACAAGAAGATGTTTATGATATCAATATTTCGTATAACCCTTTCAGAATAGGAGATTTGTTAAACTGATATATGAAACCTAAAGAGTGTAACGATAAAAGGGAAAGAGCCCTTGTAGTATTCAGCGGAGGTCAGGACTCTACTACATGCCTCTACTGGGCTTTGAAGAATTTCAGGCAGGTGCACACAATCACTTTCGGCTACGGACAGAACCATAGTGCCGAGGTGGAATGTGCCCGCAGGATTGCAATGCGGGAAGGCGTGCCTTTCCATTACATGGATGTATCATTCATCAGCGGTCTAAGCTCGAATGCCCTGACTGACAAGAGTATAAAAATGGACTCAGAGTCCCCTGAAGGAGGCTTTCCCAACACTTTTGTACCGGGAAGAAACCTCTTTTTCATAAGCATTGCAGCAGTGTATGCGAGAGAGCACGGAATCGGGAATATAATCACAGGAGTATCACAGACAGACTTCAGCGGATACCCGGATTGCAGAGACTCATTTATCAAGTCACTGAATGTGACCATCAACCTGGCAATGGATGAGGAGCTGGACATCATCACTCCCCTTATGTGGAAAGACAAGGCGCAGACATGGAAAATGGCTGACGAATTGGGGGTGCTGGATATAATACGCAACGAGACCCTCACATGCTACAACGGCATAATTGGGGATGGATGCGGTGAATGTCCATCCTGCAAACTTAGGAAAAGAGGGCTTGAACTATATCTTGAAGAAAAAAAGAATTATTGATATGAACAGCAGAGAATCAGAAGGATTGGTATCATTGGGCAAGAAAATAGATTACCCTACGGACTACGCTCCCCAGGTATTGGAGACCTTTGTAAACAAACACCCAGACAACGACTACTGGGTACGCTTTAACTGTCCGGAATTTACCAGCCTGTGTCCAATCACAGGACAGCCGGACTTCGCAGAGATCAGAATCTCATACATTCCTGACATAAGAATGGTCGAGAGCAAGAGTCTCAAACTCTACCTTTTCAGTTTCCGTAACCACGGAGACTTTCACGAAGACTGTATCAACATAATAATGAAAGACCTGATAAAAGTGATGGATCCAAAGTACATAGAGGTAACAGGATTCTTCACGCCAAGAGGCGGCATCAGTATCCACCCCTACGCCAATTGGGGACGACCCGGCACCAAGTACGAAGCACTCGCAGCTGCCCGTTTCGAAAGACATGAATAACAAACCAACAATATTTATTTACAATCAGATGAAAAAACAACTTTTTGCAGTTATCTGTGCTTTGACCCTTATCAGCACAGCTTGTACAAAACCCATCCCTGAAAACCCTGGAGAGACTCCAGACTCACCTATCGTACTGAGTGCAGCAGGAACATCTAACTGTTACCTTGTAAACAAGTCTGGATATTACTCATTTGATGCGACAGTACGCGGAAACGGAGCTACCACCATCGGACTTGATCAGCCTAAGGCAATCGCAGCCGACTCTGCAGCACTCGTATGGCAAACCACCACAGGAATGATAGGAGAAGTCACCTTCAAAGAGGGATTCATCAACTTCAAACTCGCAGATATCAGAGGAAATGCACTCATTGCTGCAACAGACACCAAAGGAGAGATACTTTGGAGCTGGCACATCTGGTTCCCTGAAGAAGAACCTAAAACATACAGAACTCTCTCAGGTTTCGATGTAATGAATATGAATCTGGGTGCCATGACCGAACAATACGATATAATCGGTGCTGACTCATTGGGAGTAAAACCTTACGGGCTACTTTACCAGTGGGGACGTAAAGATCCATTCCCGGCATCAGGAACACATTTTGGAACTACCGAAACAGTGGGAGTCGACCTTTTCGACATCAATGGAAACAAGGTAACAATCGACAAATCTCCATGGGACAACGTCGATGACAACACCATCTCATTCTCCATTGCACACCCTACGACCTGTATGTCGAATTACTACCAGTTCGTCAGATCACGCGACTGGCTCAGGGATGACCTTAGCAACAGATCACTTTGGGGTAACCCCCTCGAAGAAGGAAGAGGAGTAAAATCATTCTATGACCCTTGCCCTGTCGGATACCGCGTACCTGACCCCAACGTATTTGAACATGCTACCATATCAGGTGGACTCAGCATGGATACAGCTGAATTCAATGTCATGGATGTCAATCAGGACGGAAAAATCACAGCAGATGACTGGACAAGCGGATGGTATATTGAAATGGAGGATGGATACTCACTCTTCCCCGCTGCCGCAAGATATGACGGTTCATATGCAATGCTCTACGGCTCAAAGAGCGGACTTTGGGGCTCATATTGGGGCAATGCAGGATTGGACTCAGACTATGGCACAGGACTTGGTGTATGCATTCTCTCATTCCAGAATGAGTATAACGTGCAGATGCTCTCACCCTGGGGCGCAGCCAGCCGTGCAGATGCATACTCAGTACGTTGTATCAAGGAATAAGTCTACAAAGGCATAAAAACCGAAAAAAGTCACTTTTTTTTAAAAAATTATTTGTAATTTAAAAAAAGTGACTATATTTGCACTCGCTAAAGCAATAGAGCGATAGCGAGTGTCTATGCCCAGATGGTGAAATTGGTAGACACGCTACTTTGAGGGGGTAGTGCCGATTTAGGTGTGCAAGTTCGAGTCTTGTTCTGGGCACAGAAAGAGTGACTGAAAACGGTCACTCTTTTTTTGTACATGTTTCAGAAAGAAATGCACTTATTTACAGAAATGAATACAAGGAAAACACTTATCGCTTTGGCACTGCTACTCTCAGCTCTGTTCACATCAGAGGCAGCCGGCAGAAGATTCACAACGACATCACCCGATGGCAGACTGACACTATACATATCGATAACTGACAGGATAACCTATGACCTCGAAAAAGATGGAAACAGACTCATAAGCGGAGCCACACTCTCGATGGAACTTGCAGACGGGAAGAGATTCGGAAAATCGATAAGTCCCGGAATGCCATGCAAAGTTTCACGGAACGAATTCTGCTCGGAAGTCGCTACACCACTTTACAAATACTCCTCAATTGAAGAGAGATACTCGGAACTGCGTCTCTCTTTCAGAGACTACGCAATAGAGTTCCGCCTCTATGATCAGGGTATGGCATACCGCTTCAGCACCAGTCTCAATAAAGAATTTGCAGTAATTGGAGAAGAGGTCTTGATCCCAATAGACAAAGGGGAGAAACTCTACATCCCGTACTCATCCAACACCAAAGACCCCTATGCCACATCATTCGAAAGCAGGTACACAATATCCGGGATCGACGAATGGCATAAAGACAAAATAGCATTCCTTCCGCTGCTTGTAAAAAAAGAGACCGGTACCTCTCTGCTTATCAGTGAAGCCAACATAGAATCATACCCTGGAATGTTCCTCACACGAGGCTCCGACAAGGACAGCTCGACAGGAACCCTCATCGGCACCTTCGCGGCAAGACCCTCTCAAATAAGAAAAGAGGAGGTCAGATGTACAGAAATCGTCACATCCAGAAGCGATACACTCGCACTATGCAAGGGAAAAAGGAAATTTCCATGGAGAATCATCTCAGTGGCAGACAGCGACAAAGACCTGCCTGCCAATACAATGACACGGGCGCTGGCCGATGACTCAAGAGTGGAGAGCACAGAGTGGATAAGACCAGGGAAAGTAGCATGGGACTGGTGGAATGACTGGTCTCTCTCAGGGGTGGATTTCAAAGCCGGAATCAACACACAGACATATAAATACTTCATTGATTTCGCATCAGCCAACGGAATCGAATACATAGTCCTTGACGAAGGGTGGTCAGAGCCTTCAAAAGGCGATATAATGAGCGTAATCCCCGAATTGGATCTGAATGAACTGGTCAGCTACGGCCAGAGTAAAGGTGTCGGTGTGATTCTATGGGCAGTAGCATACGTGCTCGACGCACAACTCGAACAGGCCTGCAGACACTACTCCGAAATAGGAATCAAGGGATTCAAAATCGATTTCATAGACAGAGACGACCAGTGCGCAGTGGAGACCATCTACAGAATATTGGAGTGCTGTGCCCAAAACAGACTCATCGTGGACCTGCACGGAATGTACAAGCCTGCAGGGCTTGACAAGACATACCCCAACGCCATCAACTTCGAAGGAGTCTGGGGGCTGGAACAGATGAAATGGAGCAACGACGATATGATCACATACGATGTCACGTTCCCATTCATAAGGATGACATCAGGTCCTGTAGACTACACACAAGGTGCATTGCGCAACGCCGCGAGCAACTGTTACAGCAGCTGCTGGTCTCGCCCCATGAGCCAGGGCACCAGAGCCCGTCAGGTAGCGGAATACATCATCTTCGACTCTCCTTTGGTCATGCTTTGCGA
>JAQXKS010000022.1 GCA_029010575.1 Bacteroidales bacterium
CCAAGGGCCTCAGTGCACAGCCATGTGCCCCAGAGTGCGTTCTGAGGCCTATGCTCGTTCACTGTTTTCACTTTACTCACCATCAGTCACATTGAACCCAGTATATTTAGTAATTTTATCACTTGATGTATCTCCGAGTATGCCTTCAAATCCTCCGGCGATTCCTTACATAGTTGACACAGTTTTTCTGAATTTGACATTGCCCGTTCCAAATCGCCGTTCTCTGTCAGATATTTATAGAGATTGGTTCTGATAAAGTATCGTTTGGTCTTTTCATATCCTGGCATATATTTCTGTAACTCAGGAAGCAGTTGCTCGTAACTCTCATATCGCCTACAAGCGACATCAGGCAAGAAATGGAGCAGGAACCAGAATTCCGTGCAAGGATTCGTTTCTACGAACATAACCTTTCCGGCATATTTCTTTGTGTCATATTTTTTCTTGGCTCGTTGATACAATTGCATTTCAGAAGGGAACCGAAATAATCTATCCATATCAAAAAGGCATACGATAAAGTCATATTGCTTGGTCAAATAGGATTCTACCAGTTTTAGAATATGATTGATGTCGCTATGCTGTGGAAAATCCGGAGCTACCTTGAAAGGATAGCGGCATGCGATCCTCAGGGAATCGAAATAGAACCATTCAGTTTCTCCTTCGCCTATTATGGCGATACTTTTCGTCACTGTCCGCCCCATATCATTAGTCGTTTAGGTTGATGTATTGACTGCCAAGGAACGGAAGCTTTACCAATTTACCCTGCTTGTAAGCATTATACGGGGAAAGATTCTTGTGAAGGCCTAAAGATGAAAGACGTAATAATTTAGTCTCACCATATTCGTCTTTGTCGGTAAACCATATCGTGTCACGTCTAATGAAATCCTCGTTGAGAAGATTGATGTCGTGTGTTGTCAACAACATTTGGGATGTTCCTTCACTGTTCGCTAAAAAGACTTTTATAAAATAAGCCAGCAGTTCATAATGGATGCTTGTTTCGACCTCGTCAACAAGCACAAACCGATTGGTCTTCAACAAGAAATTCAGAATTACTGCCATCCCCAAAAATCTCATTGTACCATTGGATTCGTATTCTTCAGACAAATCGTATAGTTTGTCGCCAACCTTATGCTTGAATGTCAATTCTGTATTTGTGATTTTTCCTTTTTTAAGCATCTCAGCTTTTGCCTCATTATCAATTGGGGCATTTTGAATCAATTGCTCCAATTCAGGAGTAATCAATTCTTCCTCTTCATGCAATACGACATCTTCTATGTTGAAATCGGATGCTTTCAGAAAGTTCAAAATGAACTTCTTCAAATCGCCTGTTTCATCTTTATCTAATTGTGATTTTACATACCCTGAAAGCAGCATGCCAGGAGCCAATACATCTTTTACCTGTTTGGCAAAGTAATCGTATACATCGTTCAACTTCGTGCGTTCTACATTACTCTTACCAAATGCAGCGAGCACACTGCAATTATTGATAGTGTTACCCGAAATCACATCCTGACTCTTCCGTGGCATTTTCAGATTTACACCGAAATCTATTGTTGTGGAATCTGTAGTTGCATCATAACTACGACTGTACAATTTGGTAGGACGAATAGAATCGTAAACTATCAATGTCTCCGAATAGATATATCTTGCATCTAATTCAAAAGCAAGGATATACTTCGACTTATTAATATAAAATACCATGGACATTTTTGTCCTTTCATTCCTTGAAGTGTCATCCAGCATAAAAGGAATGACCCCGGTTTTTTCATTTCGGTCTTTGGGCATTCTAAGAACAAGCATTCTGAAAAAATCCACAGCATTCAAGATATTGGTTTTGCCGGAAGCGTTAGCACCATAGATGATGCCCAATTTCAACAATCTTATACCATCCTTAACTTCATACGAATATTCGTCAGACATAAAAGTGTCTGATGAAGGTTCAAAGCTTAACTTTTGTGAGGACTTTATTGAAAAAAAATTTTCAATGGTGAATTCTGCTATCATGTTCGTTGAATATATCTATTACATGATACAAAGATAAAAATAAAACCACATAAAACGAATTATAAAAGGTATTTCCGTAAAAATATTACATAATCTAAGTATTAAATATCACTTTTAATGTTTTACAACAATATATTAAAACAATCTGACTTTACTTCAGCAATTCTATGATGAGAATAAAACAAAAGCCTTCAACTTGCTGATATTTAAGTATTTAATGACTACTTATTGCACATTACCTACTAATTTGTTGAAGTACAAATATGATACAATTAAAAGGCGTGAAATCTCTTGATTACTTGAATTCCTCTAATGAATATTAACTATTTTAGAGCAGACAAGTCTGCATTTCACATATTTTTGCTAACTTTGTTGTTAGCTCTCAGCGCATGATAGCGGAAGTGAAATTAAGACATTCAAAGATTATTTGACAACAACTTCAAATGGCAAAACTTAAAGGCTAAAAAAAATGGACAATCGTTCGCATTTTCGTTCGCTGGACGAACTCATCAGGGGGCTCGATAGGGAGAGGGCCTTGCTGAAGGAGATGTTTGCCAAACGCAAGATGTACTCCTTCCGCTATGATATTGCCCGTGAACTGGCATCCAAGAAGGAGGAAAGTCTGGAGTTCCTCCGCAGAAATGGTGTCATCAGGGATAATGGCGAATTTGTGGAACTGGAGGATGTATATCTGAAGTTCTTCGAGGAAGTGCTGGAAGTGAATGAGGAGATCAATGTGGCAAGTGTGAAGCAAAGCATTGACAACCTTAACGAAAATATCGAGTACTATCTGATAGAGAAGTCGCCAGTAAAGAAACACTCGTATCTGACTGAGGTGAAGCGCATCCTTCATACTATTGCTCTGAGCATTCTGAGAAGTGTGATAGACCTGAAGAGAAACATCGACAGCACTTACAAGAATGAACCGACTCTTGCTGTAAAGAAAAAGAAGTTGGAGAATCTGGACGAGAAGAGAAAGGACATTGCAGTCTTCATCAAGGAGTGTGAGAAGGTGATTGAGGAGAAGCAGCCGGCATTCTTCCTGGAGGCTATGGACGTGCAATTGAAGGATACTGTGACGAATGTGAAGTATCAGATGAATGAGGCATATCACAACCTCATTGAACTGGATCGCCAGATAATCAACTATCTCAATCTGATAGCCTATCAGGACCATCTGATCAAGAAGGTACAGAGGCTGAAGTATCTGAAGGATCAGTTGATACTGGATACCAATACCAATATCAGGTCTATGCTGAATCAGATAGATCCTGTCTGGATGGAACCAAGACCGAAGTATACGTTGAAGGTCTCGATACCCATGCTCCGAAATACGGATGAGGGACTGGGAATTCTGCATAAGGTGGCGGCCGGCAAGGGCAACAGCAGACTGAAGAAATTTGAGCTGGCAGAGCCATTGACCCTTGAAGAGATGCAGGCAGAAGCTCAGGTGCTGCAGACCGTGGATGCTTCGGAAGTGAAGAGTGCTTTCATGGCCTCGAGCGACAACCTTTTCCATTTCGTGATGAACTATGGTAACTACAGTAAGAAGATGGATGTGGAAGAGAAACTGGTGCTGTTCTGTCAGATAGCGACACAGTATCTTGATGAGTTGACTGTGGAAGATAATTACCAGACGATGGGGAACATAGAGTATCCTCTCATATATTCAAAACAAAGCTAACCAGAAATCGCATGAGATATACAAAAGAAATATTCGATGTTTTGAGCCGAGGTGGATTCATCTCGCAGAATAGCGTCTCTCAGCAGAAAACACAGTTATATGACGCAATTGAGGATGGTTACAACGAGTATGTGGAGTACTACAAGGGTATCGGTTTCAACCTGGAAAGCGGGAATGGCTATTATTACTTCTCTCGCACTGAGAACAAGGTGGACTTGGAGAACAAGATTCAGCGTATGGCAGAATGGATAGATCGTGTAGACTTCCTAAAGGTGTTTAATTCTACCTTCGGTCCTGGATTTACTTTCCGCAAGTCTAATATCATGGAGCAGTTTGCCAATGACATCGAGCTGAAGGAAAAAGCCGGTGGGCTATATCCAGAAGAGAAGACTTTGGAGGATAAGGTCGAAAATCTGGTGAAGGATCTTGAGAAACAGGGTTTTGTGGAGATAGAGAACGAACTGGACGGCACTTACAAGGTAACATCGGCTTTCCATTATATCGAAGAAATAATTGATTGTCTCACCATTTATGAAACGGAGGATGAGCAATGAGAGCACTAAGGAAAATAATCTTCATCAATAGCGCGAACATACGCTATGCGGAAATCAAGCTGGATGGAAACGTACACTTCATCGGCACCCAAGGTGTGGGCAAGAGTACGTTGCTGAGAGCAATTCTTTTCTTCTACAATGCGGACAAACTTCATCTTGGTATTCCGAAGGAGATGAAATCTTTTGATGACTTTTATCTGCCGAAGCCCAATTCTTACATAGTGTATGAGGTGGAGCATGAACACAGGCCTTTTACGGTTTTGGTGTTCCGCTCTTCCGGTAGAGCGTGCTATCGTTTCATCGATGCTCCTTTCGAGAGAAAATGGTTGGTGGATGAGTTTGGAGATGTGACATCGGAATATAGGGTAATCAACTCGCGTCTGGACAAGAATATCTACATGAGCAAATTGATTGACCGGTATGAGATGTTCAGGGAAATCATCTACGGCAATTACAAGGTGGCTGGAAAGGAGTTCGGGAACTTCCAGCTCATGGAGGCTAAGAACTACCAGAACATATACCGTTCGATACAGAATGTATTCCTTAATTCAAGGCTAGATGCCGACTTCATCAAGGATATCATCATCCGCTCGATGGAGGAAGAAGAGTCGAACATCAATCTGGCCTATTACCGTGGGCAGGTGGCCGACTTTGAGCAGGAGTATAAAGATATTTCGTGCTGGTACAGGACCAATGCCAAGGGTGAGTCGGCAGTGAGATTACAGGCTGATGATGTGATAGCCCGCTACCATGACATGCTGTATCAAAAGCAGCAGATTGAGGAGCTGTGTGGCGCACTGAACTATGCGGTCAGAGATTCGCGTGAACGTATTCCGTTGGTTGAGGAGAATCTGGATAAATTGACAGCCGAAAGAGAGCGCCAACAGAAACTCCTGGGAGAAGTGAAGGAGAAATACGAGAGTGAAAAATCGGGGCTGAACAAGCAGTTGGGTGTGGCTGATGACAGAATCAGGACATGCAAGGAGAAGAAGGAATACTATGCCCGCATTGGTATTGATGCAATAATCGGTAGGTGCAATGAGGAACCTTTGCTCAAGGAACAGCTGAGGACTCAGAAAGAAAGACTCAATGACCTCACGTGCCAGTACAATGACATTGCCAGCAAGTACAAGAAACTGGTGGATGACGTGAAGTCGGAATTCGACGGCTTCAAGCAGTTGCAGGAGAATAGGAAGAATGATATTCGTACAGAATCTCTATCGAAGAAAGATGAGTTAATTAATGAAAGAGAGAAGCAGAAAGGAGAGATCGAGGCATCATTCGAAGAGAAGCTTAAATTGGCAAATGGCCGGATTGACAGCATCAAGCTTGAGAAGCACGATTGTGAGAAGAGTCTGCATGCTTTGCAATATTATGCCCCTTACATGGATAATATAGACCATCTGAAAGAAGAAAAGGTTGTTCTTCAGAAGGATGAAGTAAATCTGGATGGGAAAATCAAGACTCTGGACGCTAATCTGAAGCAGTTGCAGACGGTATATGAGGCAAAGATAAAGGATATAGAGGCGAAAGCTAAGATGATACTGGAGCGGAAGGTTCAGGAGATGGCTGATGCGCAAGCGATGATTGCCGAATTGGATAAGTTGCTGGAGAGTACTAAAGGTTCTCTCTATGAGTGGCTGGACAGCAATGTGGCAGGTTGGGAGAAGAACATCGGAAAGATCATTGATGAGAAGCAGGTGCTGTATCGGACAGGATTGCATCCCGCAAAGGTAGATACTGCAGGCAAGACGCTCTATGGAGTGGAGCTGGATTTGACGGAACTACCGATGAGTGTGCGCAAGCCTGACGAGATAAAGGCAGAGAAGCATAGGCTGGAAGAGCAGCTGAAGGCTCTGAGGAATGCGTGTGAAGAAATTGAAGCAAAGAAGGAGCTGGAACTGGAATCACAGAGAAAGACCTTCACTCCAAGGGTGAAGGAAATGCGTGAGCAGAGGTCGCTTTTTGAGGCTCAACGTAATTCTGTCCCAGGAAAGGTGAAGGATCTGGATGTAAAAATTCAAGACCTCCTGAAAAAGACCGAGGAGGAAAAGGAACAAAAGAAGACAGCTCTGGACAATCAAATGAATGATGTAAGCCATAGGCTGATTGATGCAGGTATTGTACTCGAAAAGACTAAAAAAGACAAGGAGAAGCAGCTGAAGGAGGTTATGAAGTCGTTTGAGCAGTCTGTTGCCAAAGTGGAAAGCGAACAGAAGGCTGCTCTGAATGAGATAGAAACGGCTGTTAAGGCTAAACAAAACTTGTGCGAAACGGAGATTTTGCATCTGCAACAGCAGGAGCTGGATGAGATGAAGGGCAAAGGTGCTGATACTGGTGCTGTGGAGAAATGCAAGGAGATAATCAGCGGCATCGATAAGGAGCTGGCCTATATAGAAGATAATCGCAAGCTCGTCTATAAGTATCAGTCTGATAAGGAAGAGTTGCTC
The DNA here is from genome assembly GCA_029010575.1 of Bacteroidales bacterium. Taxonomy (GTDB): domain Bacteria; phylum Bacteroidota; class Bacteroidia; order Bacteroidales; family UBA932; genus Coprenecus. The sequence continues at coordinate 6,690 of JAQXKS010000022.1, forward strand.
GATAAAGAAGAAGAGTTCAAGGCATCGAAGAAGAATCTTCAGGAGAAGCTCAATCAGCTTGAGGACAAGTACAATCTGAAACGATTGGATTATAATAGGAAGATAGACTCATTGAGCAAAGATATTGACGAAAACAACAAGCAGCTGCAAAGAATTAAGGAAGGTCTGAGGAAGGCAGATGACTTTGTTGGCAATTCGGATCTTTGTCCGCCGATGCTCAGGGAGGTGCCAGAGCGTAAGACACTGAAATCGCCTGAGGAGGTGGTCTCGAATTTGACTGGCATCATCGTTTCAAGACACAATAAAGAAGAAGATTTCAAGAAGTCGATTGTAAAGTTCAAGGATAATTTCACGGCCAAGAATACCTTTAACTTTAAGGTTGTGCTGAATACGGTGGAGGATTATCATGACTTTGCTTCAAACCTTGATGACTTCATTCATAACAACATGATTGAGGTGTACAGAAATAGGACGAGTGAACGCTATACTGAGATACTTGCACGTGTTTCTTCTGAGATTGGAGCTTTGACAAAGCGAGAGTCGGAAGTGATAAAGGTAATCCAGGACATCAACAGGGACTTTGATGCACAGAAGTTTGTGAAGGTAATAAGGCAGATTTCGATTCGCTCGAAGCAATCATCGGACAAGATGGTTCAGCTGATGAAACGAATCAAGGAGTTCCATGATGAGAACCAATTTGCTATGGGTGAAGCTAACCTGTTCACTACAGAAAATCGTGGTGATGTGAACAACAAAGCTGTGGATTACATCCTTGACCTGATGAAGTATCTGAATGAGGATACCGGCAGAAAAAGTATGACATTGAGTGATCTGTTTGACCTGGAGTTCCGTGTGGTGGAAAACGACAATGACACGCAATGGACATCCAAGCTCTCGCACGTGGGCAGTGAAGGTACAGACACATTGGTAAAGGCTATGATAAACATCATGCTGATCAATGTGTTCAAGTCGCAGGTGAGCAAGAAATTTGGAGATTTCAAGGTGCACTGCATGATGGATGAGATTGGTAAGCTGCATCCGCAGAACGTGAAGGGTATCCTTGAGTTTGCCAATTCGAAGAATATCTTGCTGATCAATTCTTCGCCTACAACATATAATGTTTCGGATTATCGATATACCTATCTGTTGGATAAGGATAGTAAGTCGAGAACTATTGTACGTCCGTTAATTACTCAGAAATGAAAGTAACCAGAGGTTTGATAGATAAGCTCATTGCCCTTAGAGATGGCGAGTCATTGCCATCCAGTGGATTGAAGGGCAAGTGGGTGGATGAATTGATTTCAGACCATATTCTGGTCAATTCGTCGAGAGGTAGCAAGAGAAGCTTGAAGGCTGTAGATAGTGAATCGTTTGTGAAGGCCTTGACGAGAATTGACGAGCGTTTTGCTGACCTCGATAAGACGAGAAATCTGCTGATGGATGAAGGTTCTTCTGGAGACGCTTTGCGTGCTTCCCAGGCTTCGGATTCGGGTAATTCGAAATTAAAGATGAGGAGGTCTTTCCCCGGGTTTCTTGTTAATTCCTATGAGGCTATTGATGCTCAATTAAATGGCAGGTCATGTGTTATCCTACCAGAGGAAGGAAGCTGTGTGTTCGTGTCGGATTGGGAGCACTTCTTAATTCCAAATGATGTAACCGTTGTAGGTATTGAGAATCCTGAGAATTTCAGATTCATTCGTCAGCAAAGGTATCTGTTTGAGTCGTGCCTGCCAGGAAAACGGCTGCTGTTTGTCTCGCGCTATCCCCAATCGTGCGACCTGAGGAACTGGCTTATGGGAATTGGCAATCCGTATGTCCATTTTGGCGACTATGACCTTGCCGGCATCAAGATTTTCATAACTGAATTTCATCGCTATTTGCCAGATCGGTCATCTTATCTGATACCTTCGGACGTAGAAGAGAGACTGAGGAATGGCTCAACTGAACGTTTTCAGGGCAACTATTATGAGAATCGTCATTTGTCTTCCGATATTCCTGAACTGCAGGCTTTGATCGACCTGATCATGAAGTACCATAAGGGGTATGACCAAGAGGGGTATATACATTTTTAAATACTACGTTTTCTCTTCTAACCGTCTGGCAGCCAGCCTCCGGAGGAACTACATTCGTGAGATACGAACGGGAGGGACCCGCGACGCAGTCGTGGGAGGAATGAAGTCGGAACGAGTTCCGACGGAACCAAGACAAACTAACCCTACCGCCACTGTCCTCTTATCCATAAAAACACTAAAGGGGGTGACTAAATCACTTATTAGTCACCCCCTTTTGATAATGTTTTGTTATCTATTTGTCTGGCTTGCTTACTTGACTTCCTCGAAGTCTACATCCTTGACATCATCCTCGCTTGAAGAGCCGTTGGTTCCGGTATTGCCAGCACCCTGATTAGGAGCGCCCTGTGAAGCACCCTGAGAAGCCTGGGCAGCTTTGGCCATATCCTCAGAAGCTGCATGCCAAGCATTGTTGAGAGCTTCAGTAGCACGGTCGATGGCAGCGATATCAGCAGACTTGTGAGCCTCTTTAAGCTGACCAAGAGCATTTTCTATAGCACCCTTCTTATCGGAAGGAATCTTGTCACCATACTCTTTGAGATTCTTTTCACTCTGGAATATCATTGCATCAGCACCGTTAATTTTGTCAATACGTTCTCTTTCAGCCTTGTCGGCAGCTTCATTAGCCTTTGCCTCATCACGCATTCTCTTGATTTCGTCTTCACTCAGACCTGAAGATGCTTCGATACGAATCTTCTGTTCCTTGCCGGTAGCCTTATCTTTAGCAGATACATTCAATATACCGTTGGCATCAATATCGAAGGTAACTTCAATCTGAGGGACACCACGTGGAGCAGGAGTGATACCATCAAGATGGAAACGACCGATAGTCTTGTTATCGCGAGCCATTGAACGTTCACCCTGAAGGATGTGGATTTCTACAGAAGGCTGGTTGTCACTTGCAGTAGAGAAGACTTCTGACTTGCGGGTAGGAATAGTGGTGTTGGACTCGATAAGTTTGGTCATTACACCACCGAGAGTTTCGATACCCAAAGAAAGAGGGGTAACGTCAAGCAGAAGGACATCCTTCACATCACCGGCGAGGACACCACCCTGGATTGCAGCACCGACAGCCACCACTTCATCAGGATTGACACCCTTGTTGGGAGCCTTGCCGAAGAACTTTTCAACGATAGCCTGGATGGCAGGGATACGTGTCGAACCACCCACCAGAAGAACTTCATCAATCTGTGAAACAGAGAGACCTGCATCAGAGAGAGCCTTACGACATGGTTCGATAGTCTTCTGAATCAAGTCATCACAAAGCTGTTCGAATTTAGCACGACTGAGCGTTCTGACAAGGTGTTTAGGAACACCGTCGACAGGCATGATGTAAGGGAGGTTAATCTCTGTTGAAGTCTGGCTTGAAAGTTCAATCTTAGCCTTCTCAGCAGCCTCTTTAAGTCTCTGAAGAGCCATAGGATCCTTTCTGAGGTCCACACCGGGATTTTCGTTCATGAACTCCTGAGCCATCCAGTCAATGATTCTGTGGTCAAAGTCATCACCGCCAAGGTGAGTATCACCGTTGGTAGACTTCACTTCGAATACACCGTCACCCAATTCGAGGATAGAGATATCGAATGTACCACCGCCAAGGTCGTACACGGCAACCTTCATATCCTTATTCTTCTTGTCCATACCATAGGCCAAAGCAGCTGCGGTAGGTTCGTTGATGATACGTTTTACTTTCAGACCGGCAATCTCACCAGCTTCCTTAGTAGCTTGACGCTGAGAGTCACTGAAGTATGCAGGTACAGTAATTACTGCCTCTGTCACCTCCTGTCCGAGATAATCCTCAGCGGTCTTCTTCATTTTCTGAAGAATCATTGCAGAAATTTCCTGAGGAGAGTAGAGACGTCCGTCGATATCCACACGTGCGGTACCGTTGTCACCTCTTGACACCTTGTAAGGCACTCTTGAAATTTCGTTCTGAACTCTGTCATAAGGTTCACCCATAAATCTCTTGATAGAGAAGATGGTCTTATGAGGATTAGTGATGGCCTGACGTTTTGCAGGGTCACCTATTTTTCTTTCACCATTATCAGTAAATGCAACTACTGAAGGGGTAGTTCTTTTACCTTCGCTGTTGATGATTACAGCAGGTTCGTTACCTTCCATCACTGCAACGCAGGAGTTGGTAGTACCAAGGTCTATTCCAATAATCTTTCCCATATTCGTTATTTTTTTATCTATTATTATCAATTTTTCGTGGCCTTCATCGGGCCGTTCGCACTATTCATACGCCAAGATTGTGCCAAAAAGCCAAAACTGACAACGTGTCATATTGTTTATATGATATTTATTATTTCCTTTGTAGAATATTTTAAAAACAGAAAAAATGTCAAGTGAAGGAAAGGTCAGAGTAATGACAACCCATCGTCTCCAGGAGATGAAACAGAATGGCGAAAAAATAGCCATGCTGACAGCATACGATTACACATTTGCCAATATTGTCAACGAAGCAGGAATAGATATAATTCTGGTAGGAGATTCTGCAGCCAATGTAATGGCAGGACACGAAACCACCCTGCCGATAACAATAGACCAGATGATCTACCATGCCCAGAGCGTTATGAGAGCAGTCAAAAATCCACTCGTAGTAGTAGACATGCCATTCGGAACATATCAGGGAAACTCCAAGGCAGCACTCAACAATGCTATACGCATAATGAAAGAGTCTGAAGCAGATGCCGTAAAACTAGAGGGAGGAATAGAAATCATAGAATCGGTAGAGAAGATACTTACCTGCGGAATCCCCGTAATGGGCCACCTCGGACTCACACCCCAGTCCATACATAAATTCGGGACATATGCAGTCAGGGCAAAGGAAGAATACGAAGCGGAAAAGCTGCTCAATGATGCTATAGCACTCGAAAACGCCGGATGCTTTGCAATCGTACTCGAGAAAATCCCCGCAGAACTTGGCAGGAAAGTCGCACAAACCCTCCATATTCCAGTAATAGGAATAGGAGCAGGAAAATACGTGGACGGTCAAGTCCTTGTAATGCACGACATGCTCGGGCTCACACACCAATTCTCTCCCAAATTCCTCAGAAGATATGCGAATATGTATGACACATGCCTGGACGCATTCAGACAATATGTCACAGATGTAAAGCAAAATGACTTCCCAAATGACAACGAGCAGTACTGATGAGAGGCCCTACAGGGCACTCACCCCGGAGGAATACAGCGACATTGCCTCGAGAATCCTATATGAAGACAACCATCTGCTCATCTTCAACAAGAGAAGCGGAGAGATAGTACAGGGTGACAGGACAAATGACGAGCCCCTGCCCCAGACCCTCAAGAGTTTCATAGCCGCAAGAGACTCCAAGCCATCCAGAGTCTTTCTCGGTGTGACCCACCGCCTGGACCGTCCTGTAAGCGGGATTGTCGTCTTCGCCAAGACATCCAAAGGACTCGAAAGAATGAATGAGCTATTCAGAAACGGAGGAGTTCGCAAATACTACAGGGCATTAACAGAAAAAGAGCCAAGGCCTGAAAAGGGAAGCATAAAGAGCTACCTAATCAGAAACGAGAAACAGAACAAAACATACTCCCACCCCGCACCTGTTTCAGGAGCAAAAGAGGCAATCCTCAACTACAAACTGATAGAAAAGACCGAACACTACTACCTCGTGGAGGTAGAGCTGCTCACCGGCAGACACCACCAGATCAGATGTCAGCTGGCATCTATCGGATGCACCATAAAAGGAGATCTGAAATACGGTGCCAAAAGATCTAACCGTGATGGAAGCATTTCACTCCAATCTCACAGAATAGCTTTCGAACACCCCATCAAACACATTCCCATAGAAATAACAGCCCCTTGCACCATCAGCGAACTGGCAGGAAATCATAATAGAGGCACAGTACATTAGTCAACAAACACGACCTTGCAGTAATCGTCATACAGGGAAAGGACATCTGAAACATATCTAATTGTCTCTTTCCCTTTAAAAAGACCGTGATTCAGATAACCCGCCTCACCTATGAGCTTCTCATCAGACATGAGAGGAATCATACCTGCCACATCCTCCCACTCATAACCATTCCCGCCATTATTGAAAGTAAAGGCAATACAATCATCTATTCTGCTCTCTCCCGCATTGTAAGCGGCAAGAGTAAACTTCACCACATTCACAGAATCGAGCCCCATCCTCTCATACCTCCTTTTGATACTAATAAGATGAGATGTACCCGCCTTGACATTCTGTTCGGGATCCAGAAGATTTATCACACCATAGTGATCTGCCGTCGAGGCAACCACCTGCATTAGCCCCATCGCCCCCCTTTTCGAAGCAGCAGAGACTGCAAAACGAGACTCCTTACATATAATGGCACTCAAAAGCCTCCAGTCCCACTCCATCCCCTTGCTATACTTCTTGACAATCTCATCATAAGGAGAAATAGATCTGGTCATCTGACCCTCCTTAACAGAATAAGAACGGAAAAAACGTCGACGCAGCTCGATAAAATCATTTGAACTCTCAAAAACACCAAGCCATAAATTTATAGAAGCAAGCAGCTTATCGTCACCCCTCCTCACGCCCCACACAAAGTCATTGACCGGTCTGCTCAAAAGAATAGAACCTTCCAAAGAATCAAGCAACGAATCCGGATAACAGAAAGCAGCAATATCCACATCCCCGTTCACAAGCATGACAATACTTTCATCTTTGTCGTAAGCCCCATCAATATCCATAAATAAACCCATATCATCAGCATACCTGCTCAGCAACTCATACTGAAAACCAACAGGGAAACCCTTGGAATAATAAATACCCCCTTTTACGCCTATTGACGCAGAAATGGAATCCCTTCCGGACAAATGGCAAAAAGAATCATCGACAAAAGAGACAGGCTCAGCCAGAAAGCCAAGCAGTACGAGAAGAAAAATCGCAATAAGAGACCTATAGTTCATCATCAGAGAGAGAAGTTGTCATCACCTGATGTAAAACGGCCAGTGGATACCGAACTTGAATGTACGATAAGGCCTGATATACCTATAAGCAGAGAAGGTATCTCCACCAGGCCATCCCTGAGCGACATTTACAAATTTCAAGAAGATACTTGCCCTCTTCCATTGCAGATTTACAAATACATCAATATATGGATTATTACCCACCTTCTCCTCATTCTGGAGCTGGAACCTATTGAGAGCTGGGTTCCATGCAGGCGCATAATAAGCAGTATTATATGTAGCATCAGCACCTATCTGTATAGTAAGAGCGTTAGGCACCGCCACGAACTCGATATAATACCTGAAATGGGTAGTAAGCAGAGGTACAGGAAGAACATTACTATCAGAAGAATACTGGAAGAGAAGCCTGTGGTCCAGATGAAAGAGCCACAGCTTGAAATCCTTTTGCAGGTTTAGACTCATGACATTCAGAAGAGCATCATTCTGACGTATAATGCCAAGAGTATCGTTATACAGATAATTATTTACCAAAGCATATCCGAACGAGACATTCATCTTCCACTTGGGAATTTCCAAAGCTGCCTCGATGCGCGTTAGAGATGTTTTTCCAAAATCATTCTGCCACTTATAGTGATTTGAATAATATCTCTGAGAGAAAAGGTCAGGCTCTTGCAAAGAGGTATAGAACCTTCCCTTTAGAGTTACAGGTTCATTCTTCTGTTTGAAAGGATAGAAAGAGACAGCAATATTGCCATCAAGTAACAAGTCATTCGCATTGTAGCCGGAAAAATTATACTTGGCGAAGGCACCCCAGGAAAGATATTTCCTGAAAATACCAGAAGCCCCCGCATACATATAGAAATTATGCTGGACTATAGACTTGTCATTAAGCAAGAAGAAATTCGGATTAAAAAGATAATAGCCGTTATACTGGTGGGCTACCCCTGCAGTGATATTGGATACAATAGCATCTGGCGCCCAGGGCTGAAGAGAGGCATAAACCTTATTCTCCACAGTCAGCATACGGGTAGAGTCTGAAGAAATCTGGGGATTGATATAAAAATTATTATTGTAAAAAGCTCTTCCATCTGTATCAGACAGAGGGATATTGTCCCTATAGAGCCGATAATACCTTGAGACCTCCGCCATGTGACCGAATGTGAGCATAGGACCTTTACCCAAAGAGTAGAAATCCTTCAAAGCAGCAGAATCGACAGTCATAGGAGCATTGGGGTTCTTGCCTGGCTTTTGTCCAGGCATCTGACCGGGCATCTGACCCATAGGGGCCTGTCCAGGCTTTTTGCCAGCAGGTGTCTGGCCCGGGGGATTCTGACCGGGCAACTGACCGGGAGGATTCTGACCAGGATTCTGACCAGGAAGCTGACCAGGAAGCTGACCAGGAGGATACTGACCGGGCAGAAGAGCAACAGTATCTGCCTTGGCAGAAGACTTCCCTGACAGAGATATACTATAAGAATGGTTCAGGAAGAAGGTATTCTTTCTGAGCTTGTTCGAAGAGTTGGCAAAAAAGACCGGAACAGTCTTGCCGTCAATAGTGGTATCACGCACCAGCGTAATATCTTTCACACCACCATTCTCATTCCTGTCAACCGTGAGATTGATATAACCGGCCTGTGCAATATAATTTTCCCCCAGATAATTGCCGGTGACAGATATACTGCTCGTAGCAGTCTTTTCGTTTACCAGATCACCCGCAGACTGCCATCTCTCAATCTTCAAAGCAAGGTTAAGGGCAGGAGTGATGTTCTGTGTATGGTGAAACCTCAGGTTCATCTCCTCCTTATCCTTGTAAGCGAAAAGCGTACCCCAATAGGCAAGCTCTGTATAAGGAGATTTTGTATTATAAAAAGGTATCGTCCCAGGGGTATGGGAATAGACCATATATGAGTCGAAGTCCTTGAACTGATAATACTCCCTACGCTTGAAAAAGTCCCTATTCATGACGGCAGAACCTGCAACCCCCAAAGAGGTGACATCCACATCCTCGCGAAAATAGGGATATTCACAGTACCAGTCATTGAAAGTGGTATCTATATGAACTCTGTGGAACGAATTGGTGTAATCACCCGTATGCCATGAGAACAGCTCCTCGTAATAGAGCGAATCAGGGACAAATACACTCCTGAGCACGCGAGGTTTGGCAAGCCTGATGCTATCTCTGACATGTCTGATGCTATCCCTTCTCAACTTCCTCAATTCCTTTTCTGTAAGAACTTTTGCAGCAGTGGAATCCGCAAGCGACTCGACAATTGTGGAATCCTGAATACCAACAGAATCGAGTGAAAGAAGAAAGAGAGACTCAATCTCGAGAGAGTCCAGAATCATAGCGTCAAAGACAAGAGAATCTAAATACAGACTGTCTGTCACCACAACACTATCGGTTACAACAACACTATCAGCACTTAGGAAAGTGGTCAGACTCCTCTCCCCCGCCCCTGCAAAAGCACTGCCGGGAAGGATGAGAACAGCCATCAACAAACAGAAAGCCGAAATATTTCCTAAAAAATTCTTCATAACTTGACTCGCAAATATAGCAAATAAGTATAAAAAAAGAAGTCACTTCCACTAATTGTGTTAGGAAATGACTGCTTTTCGGGCCATGCCCTGTTTGTTGCTCAATATTTTAACCTGTTAAATCTTAATGTCAAAATCAAGGGAACCACATCAATCAGTTCCCGAGGACAAAAGTGATAAAATAACAAGTCACTTAAAATATACTTCACGGCAACACGTATATACATTCATACCTACATCCAGTCTAAATCAATGACTTTACCCACTCTTCCAAAGAATCATTCTTGTCAAGGCCAATCTTTTTTCTCAATCTGTAACGGATCATCCTAACACTTCCCGGTTCAATAGAAAGAATCTCTGAAATACCATCCACCGACTCACCAAGACATATAAACATGCACAGAAGCTCTTCATTGCGGGTAGGATTTTCTATCTTCTTCTTTAGATTCTTTTGGAATTCAGGATACAGAGCCTTGAAATGCCTTCGGAAACGCGACTCCCCCTCAGTTTTGAACAACGCAGGCTTAAGATCAATCGTCTGCTCAATTCCCTTCCTGGCTTCAATATCTGAAAGCTTCGACTGAACCATCACCACCTTCTTCCTGTAAAGAATCAACACTATTCCCATAAGAAGAATCACGACAAGCATCATAGCAAGAATAACCATAAGTCTGAGATTGCCTGCACGCTGTTCAGTAAAAACTATCCTCTGCTGCTGCTCGCTATTGATCTGTTGGAAACGTGATAGAGCTGCCGACATCTGCTCCAGATAAATCTTGTCGTAGAAATTCTCCATCACCCCCTTATAATACTCAGCCGCGAGGGCAACCTTGGCATAATCCTCCCTTTTGATGTAATAATCAAGCATATACTCCGACTGATATTTACTGTAAGTATCGATACTCTCCATCCTCATTGCATCGAACATCCTGTCAAAATAGCTCTCAGCCACCGCATAATTACCCAGTCTCGCATATCCGTTACCAATAAAGAACAGAAGATTATGAAGGTTACTATGTCCCTGATAATCAGGGATAAGATTCACAAGAGCTGATATACTCTCCCCAACAGAAGCAATATTTCCGTACCTTATCACAGCCGAATTATACAGCCTTTCAAGCCACCTGTTAATTGACACATCGGGAGAAGATGCAACATACTCACTCGCCTTGCCATAATAGTAAAACATAGAATCTATCTGATTCATATCCTCCTTCACCTGAGCCTTGACAATACACACATTGACAGCTACAGTCATCTCACCAATTTCTGTAATGGAAGAAAAAGCCTTCTGTGCATAATCATCAGCTTGTGAGAACATCCCCCATTCACTATAAAGCTTCGAAAGATTAATCAGAGCATGCGCCTCTCCATATAGATCCTTCTGCTCATAAGAGAGTTCAAGAGCCTCACAATAAGCCTTTGAGGCCTCCTCTATCATGCCCAGCCGGCTACAAATCTGCGCATAAAGAGTAATACACCACTGAACTCCATTAAAATGGCCGTAGCTGGCGGCTGCCTCTTTTGCAATTGTGATCCACCTGAAAAGATCTTCGTTTCTGGTATTGTCATTACAGTATATAGTTGAAAGATACGAATAATCCCTGAACCTCAGCTCAGCAAGATCCATATATGGTTCATATTCGAGAGCCTTGGAAGCATAATAATCAGAAAGCGTATCATCATCCTTGAAAAAAGAGAGGAAAGCCAGATTAATATAGAGATCTCGCTTGCAGTTATTACCCACAATACCATCCTTGCGAAGAGCCAGTTTACCCAGCATATCAATAACACTATCTACCTTGTTATGATATATACCTATATTGGTGATTTTATTGATTGAAAAGGAGATATACTTGTATAGAGAATCGCCCTCATCTAATGTTAGCCTTTCACTCAGAGAATCGGCTGATACAATACCCTTGTATAATGCTAAAGCACCTTCGAAATCCCCCTGTTGATTCAAATACTTGGCCTGATCATACCGGCTGACTATTCCTGTCAGAAAAGAACTTTCCAAATATTCCTCTTTTTCCGTATCGTAGACACAAGAAGAAAAAAATAATAAAACAGAAGAAAATATGGCCTTTACTATGGTTTTCATAACGCAAATATACTATTTTTGCAAAGTGTTACAGAAATAAGAATGGAAAAAAGAGAATTCAGGATACTATATGGGCATTTGGCATGCTTCATTGCTTATGCGATTTTCGGATTGAATGTGATTGTATGCAAAGATTTGACCGGAAGCGGTACCTTTTCACCACTTACCCTCTTCTCCATCAGATCACTCGGAGCAGGAATCCTCTTTTGGGCCATCTCACTCTTTCTACCTAAGGAAAAAGTCGACATAAAAGACCTTCCCAAGATAGCAGCGGCCTCTTTTCTCGGTTTCTTCCTGACACAGATCACCTTTCTCGTAGCCATACCTCAGGTCACCCCGATGACCTGTTCCATAATAAGCTCGCTGACCCCGGTCTACACGATGTTCATCGCTGCAATAGCTATAAAAGAGCCGCTTTCAGTAAAAAAAATAATTGGTGTAGCCACAAGTCTCTTCGGAATTATATACCTGATACTAAACAGTGTAGGACGCAGTTCTGATATCGTTGAGAACTCTGTCTTCGGCATAGTTATGATATTCCTCAATGGACTCAGCTTTGCACTCTACCTTGGTATCTTCAGACCATTGATCGGCAAATACACAGTCGTAACCTTCATGAAATGGATATTCCTGTTCTCCATAATAATGTCAGTCCCCTTTTCTGCAAAAGAGATTGTTACTGCCCAATGGGCTTCAATCCCTTCCACAATATTATGGGAACTCCTCTTCCTCGTGATAATGGCAACATTTGTAAGCTATTTCCTCATCCCCATAGGACAAAAGGCACTCAGACCCACACTTGTCAGCATGTACAGCTACATACAGCCGATAATTGCAATAGTGGCAAGCATAATATTGGGAATGGATACCCTTACATGGAATAAAGTAGCAGCCACATTACTCGTTTTTGCAGGAGTGGGAATAGTCAACGGCAGTCGAAAAAAAGAAACTAAATAATTAATAATAACCGGTTATGTCAGGTTCCAACGGTACACTCAAAAAAGCTATGCGCCCCATTGATGTATGGGGTCTTGCCTTAGGCGCAATAATAGGATGGGGATGCTTCGTGCTCCCCGGCAACTCATTCCTTCCAAAGGCTGGCCCGCTCGGCACAGCAATAGGAATGCTCATAGGCGCAGCACTTATCCTCATCATCGCATTCAGTTACGGTTTTTTAATCAGAAAATATCCAGTAAGCGGAGGGGAATTCATCTATACAAAAGAGACAATAGGCAAACGAAATGCCTTTATATGCGGCTGGGGAATGATTCTGGCATATTGGAGTCTTATTCCACTCAACGCCACAGCACTTGCGTTGATAAGCCGTCACCTCTTCCCGGGAATTATTCAAGTTGGCTACATGTATCAAGTGGAAGGATGGGATGTCTACGCAGGAGAAGTAGTATTGGCTTCTGCTTTCATCATAATAATGGCACTCATCAACATCAGGGGCATCAAACAGGCATCATGGCTGCAGACCACGATTGCCCTTACGCTGGTAGGAAGTATTTTTGTAATCAGTTTTCTGGTACTCTCAAGAGCAGAATGGAGCAACTTCAACCCCGGTTTTCCTGAAGGAAGAGGATGGTACGAAGCTGTCTTCAGCATAGTGGCAATGGCTCCATGGGCCTTTATAGGCTTCGACTGCATACCACAGAGCGCAGAAGAGTATAACTTCAACCACAAAAAAAGCACGGCAATACTCGTCTTTGCAATAGTGATAGCAGCTCTGCTCTACATAGCAATCAACACAGTCACGGCTGTGGGCATAAAACCATGGGAAGAGCTCCTTGCCATGAAGAACAACTGGCCAACCGGATATGTCGTAAGGCATACCCTCGGGTTAATAGGAATCATCTTCCTTGGAATAGCAATGTTCTGTGCAGTAGTATCAGGAATGAACGCCTTCTACATATCGACATCCAGACTCATGTATGCAATGGCAAAGGAAGGCAGCCTCCCATCACTCTTCGGCCGACTCTCCCCCAGATACGGAACACCAGTCAATGCAATCTGGTTCGTTATGGCAATGAGTCTCTTCGCGCCCTGGTTCGGAAGGGAAATCCTCTCTTGGATAGTAGACATGACAAGTGTGGGTGCTGCTGTCGTCTTTGGATACACCTCAGCTTCTGCGGCAATAATCGCTTCCAAGAAAAGGGATCTGCTTCACATAATTATCGGCATCCTCGGAGTCCTTTGTTCGCTCTTCTTCCTCTGCTTGCTTCTTATCCCCGGTATGCCTGGATTCCTCTCATTTGAAAGCAGGGTTATCCTGATAATCTGGATAGCAATCGGCTTCCTATTCTATTTAAGCATAAGAAAAACCTACATCGGAAAGAATGGCAACAGATAACGAAAAATACCTTTTGGACATAAACGAAATTCTCGGAGAGAGACTAAGTAAAAAACTTCCTGGTTTCGTTAAATCATTCCTCAAAAGAAGACTCCATCTCAAAGAGATAAATGACTGCATCCTCAAAGCCCAATACCCATCCGGTATAGGATTCTGTGACGAGGCACTCGACTATATAGGGATAACCTACAAAGTGCGTGGAATCGAGAAAATAGACACTTCACGCAAATTCATCTATGCCGGGAACCATCCGCTTGGAGGTCCTGAAGCACTGATAATCGGTTCGATTTTCAGGCAGATCTACAACGATGGATTCAGAGTGCCTGTAAACAGCATCCTCGGTAACCTGAAATCGCTTGCTGAATTTTTCACTCCCGTGAATGTGGTATCTTCCAAACAGAATAGGAACCTTGGGGAGCAGATAGACGAAATGCTCAGATCCGAGCATCAGATACTGATCTTCCCTGCCGGCAAATGCGCCAGAAAATACCACGGCAAGGTAACTGAACTGCCATGGAAAAAAACCTTCATATCACTCTCGAGAAAGTATCAGAGAGATATAATACCGGTCCACACATCCGGATATAATTCTGGCAAATTCATGTTCTTCAGCCGTTTGAGCGAAATACTCCGTCTGAAAGTAAATATAGGAATGCTGTTTCTGGTAGATGAGCTCTTCAACAAAAAAGGCACAGAGTTTGTCATCACCTTCGGAGATCCGATTCCTTGGGAGACATTTGACAGAAGCAAGAGCGACATCCAATGGGCAGAATTTGTCAAGAACAGAGTAGCAGAAATAGCTGCCGGCAACGGCAAGGAACCAAATATGTAAAGAAAACCTTATGATTCCAATAATAGAACCTATACCTACCCACTTGCTTAAAAGTGAGCTTAACGAAAAGAGCTTCCTCCGCTATTCCAACAGGGGGAACAATGAAATCTATATTGTCAACAATGAAACAGCGCCCAACGTACTCAGAGAGATAGGACGCCTCAGAGAGGTTGCCTTTAGGGCTGTGGGTGGAGGCAGCGGAAAAGAGTGCGACCTTGACCACTTCGACCTTGAAGACAAAGCATGTTTCCAGCTGGTGGTATGGAATCCTGAAGACGAAGAGATAATCGGTGGCTACCGTTTTACCAGATGGAAAATGGCATCATTCCACCCCAACGGACAGCCATACGTGAATACCGAACATCTGTTTGATTTTTCAGACAAATTTCTCAAGGAATACTTTCCCCACTGTGTAGAGATGGCAAGGGCATTCATACAGCCAAAATACCAGTCATCCCAAATGGGCAGGAAAGCCCTCTTTGCATTGGATAACCTTTGGGACGGAATAGGTGGAATAGTTGCTACCGACCCCTCTGTCAAATATCTCGCAGGCAAGGTAACCATCTACAGCTCAAGTCCTGACATGAGCAGGAAAGCAATGATCTACTACCTTGACAAATCATTCGGAGACAGAGAAAGAATGCTGACCTCCAAGAGGCCGGAGACCTTTACTGAACAGGAAATTGAATTTTTTGAATCGATGTTCACAAGCGACAGCTATATGGAGAACTACAAGAAGCTTAACGAATATGTCAAATCTTTGGGAGACTCCGTACCGCCGCTTATCCACTCATATATCGGGCTATCCCCTACAATGAAGACATTCGGAACCACCTTCGATCCTGATTTCGGAGACTGTTACGACACAGCAATGATGATAACGGTAAAGGATATGTACCCTGAAAAATACAACAGATATATCGGTTCATTTGACGATTATAAGAAATAAATTACTATACAGCAATGGAAATAAACAGCAAAGGTACCGTAACGGTTAAAGTGACAAAAGAGAACTGTGCCAGTTCAATGGGCTCGGGTACACTCGACGTTTTTGCGACACCATCAATGATAGCACTGATGGAAAACGCAGCATGCAAAGCTGTAGAAAAATTCCTAAAAGAGGGAGAATCCACAGTAGGCACCGGAATCGATGTCAAACATACCAAAGCTACCCGACTGGGTGATGAAGTAACCGCCACAGCAACACTCATAGCAGCAGAAGGAAGAAAACTCACCTTTGAAGTCACAGCATCAGATTCTGTTGGTGAAATAGGAAAAGGAGTGCACGAGAGATTCATCATCAACATCGAAAAATTCCTCTCCAAACTATAATTCTTTGGTTTTGATTTTTAAATTGTATAGTTTTACGATGAAATTTTTAAAATTATACAATTATGCTAACAGAGAACAAGTACATTAGATTTGATTGGGCGGTTAAGCGGATGCTTCGCGACAAGGCGAACTTCGCAGT
>JAQXKS010000023.1 GCA_029010575.1 Bacteroidales bacterium
GGAGAGTGAACAGAGTCTCAAAGAGATGATAGTGAATATAATAAATAAAAAATAATGGCTTCTTTTGTTATAGAGGGAGGGCATAGGCTCTCAGGTGAGATTACTCCACAAGGTGCAAAGAATGAGGTACTGCAGATAATATGTGCTACACTTCTTACTTCTGAAAGGGTAGTGGTCCGGAATGTTCCTGATATTCTGGATGTAAATAATCTTATTTCTCTATTGAGAGATATGGGGGTTAAGGTCGAAAAATTAAATGGAGGGGATTACGCTTTTCAGGCCGAAAGCATAGATTTTGACTTTATAAAGTCTCCTGAATTCCGTAAGAAAAATGCGGCATTGAGGGGGTCCATTATGCTTGTAGGACCATTGCTCACACGCTTCGGATATGCAGTCACATCGAAACCCGGAGGGGATAAGATAGGTAGAAGAAGGCTCGATACCCATTTTGAGGGACTTTGCAAGCTTGGGGCAACATTTGAGTATTGCAAGGAGAATGCCTCTTTCGAACTGAAGGCCGACAGGCTCAAAGGTACTTATATGTTGCTCGATGAGGCCTCGGTTACAGGAACTGCAAATATTCTTATGGCTGCAGTACTTGCCAAAGGAAAGACGATAATATATAATGCTGCATGCGAACCTTACATCCAGCAACTGTGCAGGATGCTGCTGAGTATGGGTGCCGATATTCAAGGCATTGCTTCCAATTTATTGGTAATTAATGGTGTCGATGAATTGCACGGAACAGAGCACACTGTGCTTCCCGATATGATTGAGGTGGGAAGTTTTATAGGTATGGCGGCTATGACACGCAGTGCGATTACTATCAAGAATGTATCGTATGCCAATCTGGGCATAATACCGGAGAGTTTCAGAAGACTTGGTATTCAGCTGGAGCAGAGGAATGATGATATCTTCGTTCCTGCTCAGGAGGAATATGCTATCAGTACGTTCCTCGATGGTTCGACAATGACTGTAGCCGATGCTCCATGGCCTGGGCTTACTCCTGACCTTCTCAGTGTTATGTTAGTAGTGGCTACACAGTGCAAGGGGAGCGTTCTTATCCACCAGAAGATGTTTGAAAGCCGTCTCTTTTTTGTTGACAAACTCATTGACATGGGTGCTCAAATTATTTTGTGTGATCCCCATAGGGCAGTAGTCATCGGTCACAACCACACTATGGAACTTCGTGGAAAAGAGATGACCTCTCCGGACATTAGGGCAGGTATCGCCATGGTGATAGCAGCTATGGGAGCCTCGGGAACCAGTACGATACACAATATTGGTCAGATTGACAGAGGCTACCAGAATATTGAAGAGCGTCTGAATGCCCTCGGGGCACGTATAACCAGAATTGACTGATATGAAAATATATAGAAACTGTTCTCTTTTACCTTATAATACATTCGGTGTTGATGGCAGGTGCAGTGCTTTGGTGGAGTATGATACCGAGCAGGAGTTGTGTGACATAATGGAACTTGTCAGGAATGGAGAGCTCCCTCTTCCCTTGATGCAGATAGGGCAGGGAAGTAATATTCTCTTCACACGAGATTTCCCAGGGACTCTTCTGCACGGGAGGATCTGTGGAATCCAGGTGCTTAACTCTTCTGACAAAGAGGTTTGGGTTAAGGCCGGTGCAGGTGTGGTGTGGGATGATTTTGTGTCACAATGCGTTGAGAACGGATGGTACGGAGCAGAAAATCTCTCCCTTATTCCGGGGTTGACGGGTTCTGCCGCTGTTCAGAATATCGGGGCATACGGCACAGAGGTAAAGGATATCATCAGTTCTGTACGGTGTCTTGATATTGATGATGGGGTATTCAAAACCTTTGATATCAATGAGTGCGGATATGGTTACAGGGACTCACTTTTCAAGAAACGTCGAAGTCTGACCGTTACATCAGTTACATTCAAACTCTCTACTGTAAAATGCTTCAACCTTTCCTATAGTGCTTTGCAACAAGCAGTTTTGGCTCAGGGCGCACATTCACTTTCTCACATTCGTGATATTGTATGCAGTATCCGCAGATCCAAACTTCCGGATGTATCAACTCTTGGAAGTGCCGGCAGTTTTTTCAAGAATCCGCTTGTGGAGAGGTCTTTCTTTGAATCTCTCAAGCAGAAATGGCCTGATATCCCAGGCTTTGGTGATGCTTCAGGAAACGGCCCTGTCAAACTTTCCGCTGGTTGGCTCATTGAAAAGTGCGGGTGGAAGGGAAAGTCATTGGGAAGGGCCGGAGTCTATCAGAAGCAGGCTTTGGTACTTGTCAATCTTTCTGGTGCTACGGGAGAAGAAATTGCTGCTTTATCGCGTCTGGTGGCTGATGATGTATTCGAGAAATTCGGTGTCTCTCTCTCTCCCGAGGTCCTGATATTGTGATATTTTAGTATATTTGTAGTTTAAATGCTTTATTAAGATGTACATAAAATCTGAACCTCTCTATTTCGAAGATTATAGCGATGCCGTTTGTGCCCTGCAGCGGGGAGAGTTCGTTACTGTGACTGCCCGGGGATTGAGTCTGAGGCCTTTCTTTTCCCTTGGCAGGGATTCTCTGGTACTTGCCCCAATAAAAAATTGTGAAGTACTGAGTGACAGCGATGAAGAGATTATTGACAGACATAATAGAGTTCCCAGAAGAAAGAGAAAAAACAGTTCTCAGGGTGAAGATAGAATGACACTTAGAAGGAGGGATATTGTCCTGTTCAGGTATCGTGATACTGCCACTTTCCGTCTTCTTAGGGTTGTCCATGTATGGGGAACCCTCTTGCTCTTGAGGGGGGATGGATGTTATGCTCCTTATGAAAGGGCAACTGTTTCAGATGTAGTGGGAATTGTCGTAAAGGGGACTTGCTTTGGGGGGACTCCTTTTGTGGCTACATCCCGACTATGGCGCTTCATTTCAAAGACTTGGACTGCTTCATATCGGTTCAGATTATGGGTAAGACGTTTGTTTAGAAAAAAATAATATGCTTATGAGAAGATTGTTGTTATTGTTGTCGCTTCTTGCATGTGCCGTCTCCTGTACTTGGCAAAATGCAGAATCCTCTATAGTTTCTGTCAAAAATGGCCAGTTTATCAAAAATAATGAGCCTTATTACTTCATCGGGACCAACCTTTGGTACGGACCTATTTTAGCAAGTGAGGGCAGCGGTGGAAACAGGGAAAGGCTGTGCGCTGAACTAGACAGTTTGAAAGAATTGGGTATAAGCAACTTGAGAGTACTTGCCGGAGGTCAGGGTGACAAACTTCTCCCATGTAAGATACAGCCGCTTATGGAGACTGCGCCTGGGGTCTTCAATGATACTCTGCTCAGGGGGCTTGATTATTTCCTTTATGAACTTGGCAAAAGGGATATGGAGGCAGTTATCTACTTTAATAACTCGTGGGAGTGGAGCGGAGGTTATTCGCAATACCTCACTTGGGCCGGATTTGGTGAGGCACCCATACCGAGGATAGACGGTTACAATACTTTTGTAAGCTATGTCAATAACTATATGAAGTCTGACTCAGCTCGCTCTATGGTTGATAACTATATTAAGACAGTGGTCTCAAGGGTTAACACCATTACCGGAAAGCCATACTCCAAAGATCCTGCTATATTTTCGTGGCAAATCTGCAATGAACCAAGGTGTTTCGGAAAAGAGAACAAAGAGGCTTTTGCCCAGTGGATAGATCATTGTGCCACACTGATAAAATCCATTGACCCTAACCATATGGTTTCTATAGGCAGCGAGGGAAAGTATGGCTGTGAAGTGGATATTGACTTGTGGAGGAGACTTGGAGAACTTGAAAATATCGACTATTTCAATATCCATATATGGCCATTCAATTGGGGATGGTCTACAAGAGAGGATCTCGAGGGTACTCTTGACAGGGGAATAGAGCTCTCTTTGAAATATTTCAATGAACATAAAGAGATTGCAGCGCAGGTGGGCAAGCCTCTCACGCTCGAAGAGTTCGGCTTCCCGCGCAATGGTGTGGAATTTTCTCCTGAGGTCTCTGTATCACTTAGAGACAGATACTACAAAGTGATGTTTGACCAGATTATCTCCGAAGCTGAAAATGATGGAATTGTAGCAGGATGCAATTTCTGGGCCTGGGGAGGAACAGCTCTGGCAACACATCTTATGTGGGAACCGGGTGACGATTATATGGGTGACCCTGCACAGGAGGAGCAAGGCCTCTATTCTGTTTTTCTTAGTGACAAATCGACTATTTCTGTGATAGATAATGCCACAGAGAGACTTGAGAGTGTTAGGAAAAACAAAAAGAAATAATATCTTTGCGAAATTGTTCGTGCAAATTCAATCACTAATAATATTAAAAATTTAATTTACAATGTTTAAAGGACAACCTAAAGCTCTCTTTGCACTTGCTCTTGCAAATACCGGTGAACGTTTCGGTTATTACACAATGCTTGCCGTATTTGCCCTCTTCCTTCGTGCAAATTTCGGATTGGAAGCTGGTACAGCTGGTGCAATCTACTCTACATTCCTCGGACTGGTCTATTTCATGCCCCTCTTCGGTGGTATGCTTGCTGACAAGTTCGGTTATGGTAAAATGGTGACAATAGGTATCTCCGTAATGTTCCTCGGATACCTCCTTCTCTCTATTCCTCTTGGAAGCGGATCAGTTGCGATGGTTGCAATGTTTGCAGCACTTCTCCTTATCAGTGTAGGTACCGGTCTGTTTAAAGGTAACCTTCAGGTAATGGTCGGAAACCTTTACGACAGCCCTGAATATGCTGATAAACGCGACTCTGCATTCTCTCTTTTCTATATGGCTATCAACATCGGTGCCCTCTTCGCTCCTACAGCGGCAGTGGAAATCACCCGTTATGCTCAGGAAAAATTTGGATATGCACTAAATGATGCTTACCACTTCGCATTCATGGTGGCTTGTGCAGCATTGATTCTCTCTATTCTGATCTACTTTGCTTTCCGTCCCACTTTCCGTCACGTAGAAGGTGGCAAGAAGGATGCAGCTGTTAAGGATGCAGCTCCCGTTCAGGAACTTACTCCAGCGCAGACCAAATCCAGAATGGTCGCTCTCTTCCTCGTTTTCGCAGTGGTTATCTTCTTCTGGATGGCATTCCACCAGAACGGTCTTACACTTACATACTTCGCTAACGAATTCACAGAAAAGAGTGCAGAAGGTTTCACCACAATGTTCTTCAGCGTATGGAATCTTGCCCTTGTTATAGTAGCTGTATATGCTGCATTCTCAATCTTCCAGAGCGAAAGCAAGAATGCCAAGGCAATCTCGGCACTCGTTTTCATTGCAGCACTTGCAGTTCTTGTAATCAAGTATTTTAACATTTCGGGAAGCAAAGAACTCAGTGCACCTATCTTCCAGCAATTCAACCCCTTCTATGTTGTAGCTCTTACCCCTGTATCAATGGCGGTATTTGGAGCACTTGCAAAGAAAGGCAAAGAACCTTCAGCTCCTCGCAAGATTGCCTATGGTATGGTGATTGCAGCATTAGGTTTCGCTGTAATGGCGTTCTGCTCTATAGGACTCAACACTCCTGATGCTCAGGCTCAACTTGCAGAAGCAGGCGGAGATCTTACTCTTGTTTCTCCTTATGTCCTTATCTGTACATACCTCGTTCTCACATTTGCAGAACTATTCCTTTCACCTATGGGTATCTCTTTCGTATCGAAAGTTGCTCCTCCTAAGTATAAGGGTATGATGATGGGTTGCTGGTTCGTGGCTACAGCTATCGGTAACATGCTAGTATCAGTAGGAGGCTTCCTCTGGGGCGGTCTCAACCTCACAGTCGTATGGTCTGTATTCCTCGTACTCTGTCTCATCTCTGCAATCTTTATGTTTGTCATGATGAAACGTCT
>JAQXKS010000024.1 GCA_029010575.1 Bacteroidales bacterium
GTAATGTGGTGAGCATCTGCATTCATAGCTGCACCGGCGACTTCAGCATATATTTTGGCTCCTCTGGCCTTTGCATGTTCATACTCCTCGAAAATGAGAATTGCAGAACCCTCTCCCATCACGAAACCGTCTCTGGTCGCATCAAAAGGACGAGAGGCAGTCATATACTCTTCGTTTTTGGTCGAGAGTGCCCTTGCTGAGTTGAATCCGCCTATAGAAGGGGGAGCTATAGGAGCCTCAGCACCACCTGTAATCATTATGTCGGCTTTACCGTTACGGATAAGTTCCAGTGAATCCGCCATTGCATGCGAGGATGATGCACACGCTGAAGTGGTGGTGTAATTCGGGCCCGCAAAACCATATTTGATAGATATCAGACCAGGGCCCATATCAGATATCATCTTTGTAATCAAAAAAGGACTGAAGCGAGGGAGGTAACCTCCTTCGCTAAAGTCCGAAATTTCTTCGGTAAGGCTACCGATTCCGCCTATACCAGAACCTAAAACGACTCCTATCCTTTCAAGATCTTCTCTTTCGAGATTCAATCCGGAGTCCTCTATAGCCTGTGCTGCAGCTGCCATAGCAAACTGAGCATATTTGTCTATTCTGCGTGATTCCCTACGGTCTATACCGAATGTTGCGGGATCAAAATTCTGGACAGTACAAGCGAATTTTGTTTTAAAGTGAGTAGTATCAAAATAGTCAATCAACCGCGCACCACTGACACCGGAATCCAAGTTATCAAAAAACTCTGGCACCGAATTTCCCAAAGGGTTAATGGTTCCCAAACCGGTAATAACTACTCTTCTCCTACTCATAATCAAAATTATTTGGTGTGCTCTTCGATATATTTGATTGCATCACCTACTGTTGAAATCTTTTCAGCAGCGTCATCAGGAATTTCGACATTGAACTTCTTTTCGAATTCCATAATCAATTCAACTGTGTCAAGAGAGTCTGCTCCTAGATCATTAGTGAATGAAGCTCCAGGAGTAACTTCACTTTCGTCAACTCCAAGTTTGTTAACGATGATGGCTTTTACATCTGATACAATATCTGCCATGGTTTAAAATCTTAGTTAATTAATGTTAATTAGTAATTAAAGCGCAAAACAACGAATAATTTTTGAAAAAGTAAAATTTTTATGCAAATTTGCGTAGATATTAGCTTAAAACTCCTAATCGATGGAAAAGAAAAAAATCGTCATATTCGCCTCAGGTTCAGGCAGTAATGCAGAAAACTTTGTTCATTTTTCAAGAACTGAAGAATCTCTCTTTGAAGTAGTATCAATATTGTGTAACAAGCCCGATGCCTATGTTCTCCGCAGGGCGGAAAGACTTGGAATCCCCTCTATAATATTCACATCGGCACAGCTTAAAAATAATCTCATTACAGTCGGTGGCAAAGAGGTTCCATTCACCGGATACCTCAAGGAATCGGGAGCGGACATCCTGATTCTTGCAGGTTTTCTTCTGAAAATCCCCGATTATATGATTGAAGAGTACTCTGGAAGAATTATCAACGTCCACCCTGCCCTCCTGCCCGCTTACGGTGGAAAAGGGATGTACGGTGAGCATGTTCATGAGGCGGTGATAGCTGCAGGTGAAAAGAGATCAGGTATCACTATCCACATTGTCGACAACAAATATGACCACGGAGCTCACCTCAGACAGTATGAGTGCGAAGTCAGAGAGGATGATACGCCGGAGACTCTTGCTGCACGCATCCACTCACTTGAGTCAAATTACCCTTCAGTAGTAAACGATTATATTAAAGAGACAATCAGATGAAACGCATAATAAGATCACTGGCCATAGCAGCCTTAATCCTGGCATCATTCTCATGCAAAGAGAGAGAGGGAGCTGCAGATTACAACACCATTCCTCTGCCTCAATCAATAAGTGTCACACCAAGAGGCTGTTTTACACTCGACTCCAAAACTGCCATAATAACAGCAGAGCAGACCCAGGAGCTGCAAAGAAACGCACGCTTCCTGAAGGAATACATCTGCACTTCGACATCCATCAAGACTTCTAAATCCTGTACTGCCAACAGTATCGAAATATGCATAAATCCTGAAAGATTCGAAGATTCAGACTCCAGGGAGGCATACCTGATAGAGATTACAACGGAGAAGATTACCATTACAGGAGCCTCTGGTGCAGGTCTTTTCCAAGGTATTCAGACATTTAGGAAGTCTCTCCCCGCCAAGCCCCTCAAGCGCGTAATTCTGCCATGCGCCACCATATACAACGCGCCTCGATTCAGCTATCGCGGAGCCCATCTTGATGTTGCAAGGCACTTTTTCACAGTAGATTCAATAAAACGATTTATAGATATTCTGGCACTTCACCAGATAAACAATTTCCACTGGCATCTCACAGATGACCAGGGGTGGAGAATAGAGATAAAGAGATACCCCAAACTCATAGAGTTCTCTTCGAAGAGAGAGAGGACTGTAATTGGTGACAACACACAGGAGTATGACTCAGTACCCTATGGAGGATACTACACACAGGAAGAAGCAGCTGAGGTAGTACGCTATGCAGCAGAAAGGTACATTAATGTAATACCCGAAATTGATATGCCTGGTCACACCAGGTCAGCATTGGCCGCATATCCTGAACTCGGATGCACAGGTGGACCATACACGGTCTGGGACAGATGGGGCGTGACAGAAGAGGTTCTTTGCCCGGGAAAAGATTTTTCACTTGAGTTTGCAACAAATGTGCTGGATGAGATTCTTCAGATTTTCCCATCAAAACTAATTCATATAGGTGGTGATGAGTGTCCCAAGACCAGATGGGCACAGTGTCCCCATTGCCGCCACAGGATGGAAGAAGAGGGCCTTAAAACAGACGAAAAGCACACCGACTGTGAATACTTGCAAAGCTGGTTCATCAACCGTCTTGAAGAGTACCTGAACTCCAAGGGACGGGATATGATCGGCTGGGACGAGACCCTCGAAGGCGGACTTGCACCCAATGCTATTGTCCATTCATGGCAGGGCGTGAACGGCGGTATTGCTGCAGCAAAAAGCGGACATAGGGCAATTATGTCTCCACAAGGTTTCCTCTACTTCAATGCCTGCCAAAGCCATGACACCAAATCGGAACCCATAGCAAACGCCGGCATTATTACGCTCGACAAGTGCTATAGCTATGAACCTATAGACCCTTCACTTACTCCTGAAGAGGCAAAATTCATAATAGGCGTACAGGCTAACCTCTGGACAGAGCTTATTACCACGTTCAAACACGCAGAATATATGGAACTTCCCAGACTCGCTGCTCTAAGCGAGATTCAGTGGATGTCCCCGAATCGGAAAGATTTCAAGGAATTCACCCGCAGGCTTCCACGACTGATGAATCTTTACGACAGATTGGGCTACCGCTACGCAACGCATGTCTTTGACCCTGTGGCTACAATTACGGCCGATACCACCAGAAGCACCGTCTCTGTATCTATCTACACCATTGACGACGCCCCCATCTACTATACACTTAACGGCAAAAAGCCCTCTATTTCAGACAGTCAGTATACCGGTCCGCTATCTATATCTGATGAATCTGTCCTAAAGGCAGTTGCAATAAGAGGAGGAAAGAGAAGCAGAACCGTAGGCGATTCTATACACTTCAACAAAGCGACAGGACGTCCCATCAGAAGTATAAATCCCACCAACAGGAACTACACCTTCAAAGGTATAACCACACTTGTGGATGGTGTTCACGGTGACGGAAATTACAAGACTGGAAAGTGGATAGCATGGTACAGGAACAACATGGATGTTACCATAGATCTTGGCTCATGTGAATCAGTTTCAGAGGTCACTATTAACTTCTGCGTAGAAAAGGGAGACTGGATATTCGATGCACGCCAAATCGAAGTCCTTGCATCTGGTGACGGCAAAGAGTTTACAAGCTTGGGCTCGCTAAATAATCCTCCTATGAATGAGAGTGACCCCAATGGAGTCTACACTCATACTTTCACATCAAATGGCTGCAATGCAAGATTTGTAAGGGTAATCGCTGTTCCAGAGAACTCTATTCCCCAATGGCACCCCGGTGCAGGATATCCAGGATTTATCTTCGTAGACGAAATAATCGTGAAGTAATGGAGAGATTACAGTAGTGAAGAGATTACCACCTTCTGCGGAAGGTGGCAATCCACTTGAGCGGTTTGCGCTCATCTATCTCGCGAAGTATCTCATCCATATATCCATTGAAGTAGTGGTTCGTAAATGTGAATCTCGGGAAGTTGAGAGCAGGTGTCAGATGGGCCCTTCTGGAGGCTCTTACAGGCCCTTTGAAGATATCGTATCGACTTTTATACTGTTCCTCTTTCATCCAGTTGAAATCCTTGAGGAACTTCTTCTCTTGGGTCAAATCATATACCGGAAACACATCACTCTTTATATTCTCATAATATCTCATCCTCTGAAGGTAACCATCTGAAAACTGCGCTGTCATCATTCTGCACTCTTTCTGGTTCATAGTGCTTATTACACTATCCTCCTCAGAGAGGAATATTATCATACTCACACCCCCGATTGCATCAAATCTTCTGAGGGCCTCTCCTTCGAAATAGCCAATCATCTCGGGTGATTTGATCTGATGATAATGCATTCCATCTTCACCATCTGATATGACAAAGGCATTGGATAGCATATAGCCCTTATCCAGAGTCTGGTCCTTGATAAGAAACTGCATACTGTCCGCAGTTACCTGGTTGATGTCATCATACCAGATCACCGGATCCTTAAAAAGACGTGCTATAGAGTCAATCGAGCAGAAGAGCAATGAGTCACATCTTACCTGTAGCCCCTTTTTGTATATTTTCACATTGTTGTAAAGCTGGGCAAACTTTACTGTGGTAGTATCAAGCGGAGGCTCGGGCTCGGGCATAATTATGCTATCCTTGACACTCTTGAGCCTATTGGCAACCGAATCTGTCACTGATCCCGAATCTGCCGGTGCAATAGAGGCATCCTTCAACAAATCAGGACGTTTCTTATCGAGGAGTAAAGTATCAGGAAGGGTCGCTGCCAAAGAGTCAGAAGAAAGAACAGTAGAATCTGGAAGCTGGCTAAGCGAGTCAGGGAGAGCTACTAATAATGAATCTGATGGTGGAATCCCCAGAGAATCAGGTGTACTTGTTAACAATGAGTCTGTTGGAGTTATAGTAGAATCGGCTGCGAGAGAATCAGGAGGTGCTGCGATTGAATCTGAAGGTGCTGGAGTCTGTTTCTTCGGACGCTTTGACTCGAGAGGGTCTACCATGGTGAGCTCCCTCCTTTCAAGTGCAGCCTCCACAAAGGCGCTGTCTATTTCATACATCCTCTGTGTGTAGTGAATCATCCTGTCAGAGACTACAAAAATTGAATCAGGCTCCTGACCTTCTTCCTGCTGGATCATAATCAAGACAGGATTTTTGGTTGCATCCACCCTCCTCGGTTCATTCCAGTACTTCAGTTCATCAGTGATTAGTATCACATTGTCTACAGTGTCGACTACCTGAACCTTGTTTACAAGTTGTGAATACTCCTTATCCCTATCATAATAGAGTTTTTCACACCAAACCTCATAATCCTCTGTCAGAATATGGACTTGGTCCTCGAAATAGTATGTTTCGTTGTTCCTATTGTACCATCCATTATTGCACTTTAGCGCATTTTCATTCTGCCACGCATTGGTATTCTTACTGAATGTTATGACATCGAGCTTTGAATTGTATCTGATGGTATCCGACACCATGAACAGGGAGTCGGAAAACATATTAACATTGTTAACAAAAAGAAACAGGTCCTCTTTGGAAAAGTAGTTCCCCTGACGGCTCTCTATAACATTGCCGTCCTTGTCCTTCATCGCACCTCCTCTGAAAAAAGTGGCAATACTATCCTTGGTATTGTAATCCAGAAAGTTGGTTCTGAGAATATTGCTATCCTTGTCAGAGAGCTGGACCAGATGCCCGCGAAAACAGGCAAGGTTATCATTTGCATAGTATTTGAGACTATCTCCGGTAAGGGTAGTTTTGTCCTGTATGACACTGACATGACCGAAAGCATCAATGAAGTTATCCTCAACATCCCAGTATGCAGAGTCACATATCAGATAAGTATCGTTGTGAAGAAAACGGGCATGCCCTTCAACCTTCCTATACTGTTTCCCGTCCACTTCGACAATAGTAGCCTTATCTGCAGCCATTAGTCTGACAAGGGAATCTCTCTTTTCCTGAGCACAGAGTACCCAGACACACAGGAGCAGGCAAAAGGTCATTACTGTTCGCTTCAGATTCATTTTATCCACCCTTCGCGTTTGAATTTACATTTACTGAACAACGGATCTATGACAATATAGGTAACACGCTGCTTCTCCTTTGCAAAGTTTTCAATGGCATTGAGCGCCCTCTGGTTTTTCGCCATATTAGAGAGAATGTTATAATCTTTCTCATAATTTGCCTTATGCGCAGGGATCATCTCATCAAGTCTTACAATTTTATATACAGTATTACCTGTATTTCCTTCGTTATCAGTAGATTCGAACGGTTTTGAGACCTCTCCTGGCTTAAGGTTGGCCAGCATCTGGTAATCTGCTGGTTTGAGTTTATCGATTTCAAAAAATGAAGATCCTTCTTCGTTGGCCACACCTCCACCGTTAGTCTTACTTGCCATATCCATCGAATAGACCATAGCCGCCTGTTCAAAGGAGAGACTGTCTGTTGCTATGACATTGCGGATGGAGTCAAGCTTTGCAAAGGCCTCTTTTCTGTCCTGATCAGAGTAATAGGGTTTTAAAAGGATGTGACGGGCGTTGAAAATATCCCCCCTTCTCTCAATCAGCTGGATGATATGGAAACCGTCAGGAGTCTCTACTATTGATGATACCTGTCCCTCTTTTAAGGACATGGCTGCGTCACTAAAGGTCGGCCAATAGAGATTTTTGGAGGCCATGCCAAGTTCTCCGCCATTAACGGCACTGGGGCATACTGAGTATAGACGAGCAAGTGTAGAAAACTTCTCCCCCTTGATAATCCTATCCCTGAACTCAAGCAACCTCTCCTTGACCTCAAGCGCTGCCTTTTCCCTATCAGGATAGACAACTATCTGGCTATAACTGTACATGGCAGGAATCATTGGTATAGAATCATCCGGAAGCCGTTTGTAAAAATCTTTGATCTCCCTTGGAGTGATTTCAGGCATATTGGATGCTACCCTTCTTTTCATTTCATCACTGAGCGACTGTTCCTCGAACATCTTCGTCCATTCGCTTTTGAGACGATTCATGGTCTTTCCAAAATAAGCCTCGACCTCCTTCTCGCTACCGAAACGGCTCATAATAGTTGACATTTTGTTTTCAAGCTGGTAGTTTACAATATCCATATTGACTGTAAGACTATCCAGGCAAGCCTGTGTATAGAACAGCTTATTGAGCATCAGCTCTTCCAATATTTCACATCGGATGTCTCCGTCTGTCACATAACCTTCAAACTGAAGCATCATTGCCTCGGACTCCACCTGGGAGAGGGGTATCATGCTGTTTCCTACAACAGCTACAGTCCTGTCTATTACACTTGGGTACTTTTGGGCAAGAGCAACCGAAGCGATGAAAATGGAAGCAATTGCCAAAATGATTCTCCTTTCCGTCATATCAATAAATAATTAAGCGATTTGTACTGACTGCATCTTCCAGCAGATTCCGTTCCAAACTTTTTATAAGTTCCTGTTTTCTTTTGTTCAATATGACATCCCTTATAAGATCTGCAGAATAATCAAGCGGGGCAAATGTCCCCTTTTTCGCCATATCACTGACTTTAAAGAGATATGTATAAGAAATATCCGAATGTTCAATATAGTTTCCCCTCGATAGAGCCGATTCACAATACGAAACGTCGCTGCCCATCTTTTGTGCCAGCTGGTCCAAAGGAGTCCAATTGTCGTAGATACTAAATACCTCCGCCGAAGAGTAGCAAACTTGAGCCAGCTGCTCCTGCTTTTCAGGGGTGTTGCTCTTGTAGAGGGTCTTGACCAAGGAGATATTGGGCGATGCCGAAGATATTTTTATGAATGTGCCCTTTACCAAAGATACATTTGTACGGTAATTTTCAATGTGTGAATCGTAGTAATCACTAATCTGGCTTTCAGTGACAAGTGTATCGAGACGCTGCTCGACATACTGCTTTTCGTATCTGAATATCAGGAGCTGCTGCCTGTAGTCCTCAAGCTGTTCCTCCACATCTTTATCATGTTTGGCAAGCTGCTTGTCAGCCATATCCAGAAGAAGCTTGTTGGTAGCCCATGAATAGACATACTGACGTACGAGCCTTGTGCTATCCTCAGGAGAGAAGCCTTGAATGTGGAGAGCTCTGATATCGTCATAATAAAGAGTGTGGCTGCCTATACGAGCAACCACATCTCCTTTAAAAATCTTGTCATACAGACGACACGATGACAATAAAGAGAGTATGGAAAGAATGACAGCAACTCTCTTCATACTGTTATCTGCTATAGTTAGGAGCCTCTTTTGTTATGGTCACATCATGAGGATGGTTCTCGACAAAGCCGGCTGCTGTAACTCTCACGAATTTGGCGTTACGCAACTGACTGATATTGTGTGCTCCACAGTAGCCCATTCCTGCCCTTAAACCTCCTACCAACTGATAGACCACTTCAGAGAGGGTACCCTTATATGGAACCTGAGCAACGATTCCTTCAGGAACAAGTTTCTTGATGTCTGCCTCCATATCCTGAAAATAGCGATCTTTAGAGCCCTTTTCCATAGCTTCGAGAGAACCCATACCCCTGTAGGATTTGAATTTTCGGCCGTTGAGAATGATGGTTTCTCCAGGAGATTCTTCCACTCCGGCAAAGAGCGAACCTGCCATAATCGTGCTCGCCCCACCTGCTAAAGCTTTGACTATATCTCCGGAATATCTGATACCGCCATCGGCAATTACCGGAATACCTGTTCCTTTGAGGGCTTCGGATGCCATCATGATTGCAGAGAGCTGAGGCACACCCACACCGGCAATTACACGGGTGGTACAGATGGAACCCGGACCGATACCTACCTTAACGGCATCAACACCGCTTTCAGCCAGGGCTCTAGCTGCTTCAGCTGTAGCAATATTGCCGGCAACAATCTGTATATGAGGAAATTTCTTACGTACTTCGCGAATAGTTCTGAGGACGAATTCCGAATGTCCATGAGCAGTGTCAAGAACGATGGCATCTGGTTCCACACTCATGAGCATTTCAGCCTTGATGAGGGTTTCAGAGTTGATTCCCAATGCCGCTGCACACATGAGTCTACCTTTGGAGTCCTTGCTTGCTGTAGGGTTATTCTTAATCTTGACGATATCTTTGTATGTAATAAGACCTGTCA
This sequence comes from Bacteroidales bacterium, assembly GCA_029010575.1. GTDB lineage: Bacteria > Bacteroidota > Bacteroidia > Bacteroidales > UBA932 > Coprenecus. Next base: position 9,381 of record JAQXKS010000024.1, read on the forward strand.
GCTTGCCCTGATTGTCTACTACGAGAAGCTTCTCGATCTTGTTTCTTCTTAGGAGTTCGGTAGCCTCTTTGAGGTTTCCTCCATCTGTAGTGGTGACAAGATTCTCTTTGGTCATTACCAATGAAATAGGAGTCTTGGTATTATCGATGAACCTGAGATCCCTATTGGTAACTATTCCCCTGAGATATCCGTGTGCATCCACTACCGGAATACCGCCTATATGGTTCTGTTTCATAAGTGCGAGTGCATCTCCCACAGTAGCTGTTTCCCTGATGGTTACAGGGTCGTAAATCATACCGTTTTCTGCCCTCTTAACCCTTCTGACATGTTCCATCTGGGCTTCGATTCCCATATTCTTATGGATAACACCTATTCCCCCTTCTCTGGCGATTGCAATCGCAAGCTCAGCTTCAGTTACAGTATCCATTGCTGCTGAAACCAAAGGGGTGTGAATTACTATGTCCCTTGTGAAGTTTGTAGTAAGCTCAACATCGCGCGGCAGAACATCAGAGTGGGCCGGCACCAGAAGCACATCATCAAAGGTAAGACCTTCGGCAATAGGTGAATTTGTCAACATTTCCATAAGCAAATCTATTAAATTCTGGCAAAGATAGCCATATTTTTCAAATTTTATACAATCTTCCCTGCTCAGTATCCCTTTCTTCCAATCTTTTTTCCAATAATCTTAGCAGTTCAACATTCCTTATTAGCCCCCATGGCGAGGAATTCAAAAATCTGGGAGGAACCTCACCTGCGAACCTTTCGATATAGAGATCCGGTCTTAATCTCTCGAGAAAATCGACAAAGAAGTCGATATAGCCTTCAAGGGTAAAATTTTCGAAATCCTCGGGATGGTCAGCATACTCCTTCTCCATCTTAGTCCCTTTGACTATCTGAAGCTGGTGAAATTTTACCGAGTGCAGAGGCAGAGAGTTTATTATGGATGCAGAGGCAAGCATCCTCTCCTTAGATTCTCCCGGAAGTCCTAAAATAAAATGTGCGCCTGTCTGGATTCCCCTCTGAGCAGTCATCCGAACAGCATTGACTGCCATCTGGAAATCATGACCTCTGTTGATTCTGCGCAGTGTGTCATCGTAGACAGATTCGATACCATACTCCACAATGACAATATGTTCTTTAGAAAGAGACTGCAGCAGGTCCAGTTTCTGTCCATCCACGCAGTCCGGACGTGTCCCTACAACGATTCCCACGACATCAGGATGGGAGAGTGCCTGGGTGTAGAGGGACTCAAGTCTGGTTACATCTGCATAAGTATTGGAATATGGCTGAAAATAGGCAAGAAAATGAGATGCATTCCTATACCTGACACGATGAAACTTGATTCCTTCATCGATTTGTGTGGCAATGGGCATGCCTGGGCTTGTGTAACCGGGATGAAAAGCTCTGTTGTCACAATAGGTACATCCACTCCTTCCGACACTCCCATCTCGGTTGGGACATGTGAAACCTGCATCTATCACAACTTTCTGCAGACGCTCTCCATAAACCCTTTTGAAATACCCTACGTAAGAATTATACCTCACAACAATAAGATTATCAAACTCTTACCTTAATTACAGCTTTTCTGATAACACCATTTCCTATACCAGGTGCATGTCCATCCTTGGGGAAACAGATGACAAAATAGCCCGGGGCATAGCTGGTAAATACCTCCGGCAGTTCATTAAGGATGGCAGTATCGGTTACTTCGTCATATTTGACATCCTTTCCAAGGCACAGAGCCCTGTCAACAAAACCGATGGTCTCCACACCTTCGAGCAATACATGAATATCGACATACGAATCGTGAACCTCTACGGGGGGAAGCTCATCAGCCCCCTTTCCTTCGAAAGTAGATAGTGTTACATATATATCATCCCCATCTATCGCTACCTTTCCATCCTCCATCTGCGAAAGGATATCGGATTTGAGAAAATCGTAAACTTTTGCAAAACGCTCGTGAAGCGTCAGATATTTTTCAAAACTAACAAGTGAGTCAATTATCATTATTCTAATTATTTACTGAGATTTACCTTTCCTAATTTAACTGCCGCCAATGAGACCTGAATCAGAACTATGATGATGACAGTCGAATTGAAGCTCTGTGGTATAAGCCATGAGAAGACCACCATACCTGCCGAAGCCAATGCTGTCAGGTAGATGAGCCGTCTTTTCAATTTTCCCTCCCTGATAAACGGAATAATCAGGTACAGAGGGTTCATCCATATCAGATTCCAGTTATTCACTGTCCATACATGATTGGTGAAGAACCACAGATAGACAAGTATGAGAGACCCTACACCAAGCAGGATATAGAAGACAAAGGAGAATACATCTATGTATCTCTTGCCCCATCTGCACCTGAGACCGATCACAATAATCGACAGGTAGAGCAGCAGGAATATCACAAAGGGCTGGAAGATTCTGTTCACCCAATTGCCCACCTTTGAGGTCTCTTGGGCAGAAATTATCTCAGTCGGCTCGTCGAGCACCGTAGTATGGAGAGAGATGTTCTTGATGTTATCAAAATGTTCGGCAAGCCTGTCGGGAAGGAACATCTGCTGGTAAGTGGATATCTTCTCATCCACCTTATCTCCAAGAAGGAGATCAATCCCTAATGTGAGCCATCTGTTGTCGGCTATGCAACGCCTGAGTTCCGAGCGCCATGTGAGATCAGTCATTTTGGACTCGAATGAAAATTCGTCACCGGGTATAAAAAGGTCTCTGATTCTGGTGGCGCAGTTGTCAACGAGGAAATCGTATCTGTAAACCCTGTTTTTCGGTCTTGCATTCTCCAACAGAGCCTCATAGAGTCTGAATTTCTGGGGTTCAGAAAGTATCAGTTCTTGTTCGGTGATACCCCTTCCATCTTCTTTATAGCTGCGGCAAAAGGATTCAAAATGAGAAATGGAGAGAAAATAGTCAAGGTCTCCATGAAGAAAACGCAACATGAAATAATCATCATATAAGTCAAATGTACCGTAATTGAATACAATATCACGATTATTGACTGAATCCACAACCCTGATGGCAGAGTGACCAAACGCAGAAGAGAGATCACCACCACGAGAACAGGTAATCAGGGAGATTCTGAAAGGTTCTGCTTTTGATACAGAGAACATACTGAATAACAGCATGATAACTACAAGAGTCGATTTTGATATGCGTTTCATTTCACACTTTGACATTAAAAACCTCAAAAATATACAAAAAATGCTAAATTTGCATCTGTTTAGAGTTTAATAAACAAACATAACAATATTTATATTATGAACTTAAGAGTTATCAAAAAAGATGTCAATTACTTGATTGACGAATTCGTGCAGGATGCACTCATCAGTATGAGTTTCACAGATGAAGATGCTAAAATCGAACAGATAGTGGACCTTACTAATGAAGCATTGGAGCTCAGAGACGAAACCCTCTTTAAAATTAACCGTCCTGATGGAGTGAAGAGAACATACTACCGCAACCTTATGGATGCTCTTCTGAGTTCTCTTGATGCACTTTATGACAAACTGAGCGAACTGGTTGCCCGCAAATAATTTCTCCGGGCAGAACAGATAAAAAAGAGAGTGACCTCTAAGCCGTTTTGGACTTTGACATGAACCCCGAAAGTTAGACAAAAAACTTTCGGGGTTTTGTTATGAAATTTTGTTTTGAAATTAAGCTGGAAGCTGTTAAACGTTACTTGTCAGGTTATACTGAAAGACAGGTTACAGAACATTATGGTGTTA
>JAQXKS010000025.1 GCA_029010575.1 Bacteroidales bacterium
GAATTCGTGCCAAAATGGTATATAATTCGTATCAAAGGAGGCTATTATTGCCCAAAATCGTGATTCTCAGCCCTTTCTGTAAAATCAATCAAAACTCTAAAATCCAAAAAGTTAGCCCCTTTTCAAAAATCCCGCTCAGCACCCCAAAATGCCATCTTGTTTGGGGACAGATTATGGAATTTTTACTATTTTTGTAGTAGTAAATAACCATACCAAAATAGTTATAATAAATGAATATTATCTTTAGAAAATCAACAAAAGCCGGGAAAGAACCTACCGGTGCTCTGTATGTCAGAGTGAAAAATGAGGATATACTATATAAGTTTCCTATAGGGTTCACTATTAGACAAAAAGAGTGGGAAAAGTACAAAAAGTTAGACTACAAAGCTGGTACGATGATGGTAAGTATTGGTATTTCTTATTGTTGTTTTGCGAATATCATGCTTCGCCTTAAGACCTATTTCGAGAATGACTTTGATCCAGAAACTGCGAGTGTCGCAATTCAGGGGATAAAATCTGAGGAGATAAACGGAATCCCCATGGCACCTATTGGTGAAATTAAGGGCAAAAGGGGAGGGGTACTCCTTGAGAGGTATCTGGATGATTACATTGAGGAGCTGGCCTCTGGAAAGAAAAAGAAAAAGGGGAGAACAGTCAAAGTATCAGACGGGTATCTGGCAAACATGCGGACACTTCGAAGCAATATCCTCAAATTCGAGAATGCTTTGCAGACTTCGATCACTTTGGAGGATGTCAACATGGATTTCCAAAGGGAATTTGTCAACTGGTGTGTAAAGACCAAAAAGAAGAACAATACCATTTCTGTTCTCCTCTCTAATATCCGGACCGTTATGAAATATGCTCTAGAGAATAAAGTGACTGATAATGATGCGTTTAAGAATTCAGAGTTTGTTACTATGTCCGAAGATGTGGATCACATTTTCCTTAATCCTGATCAGATTAACCAGATGTACACTTTCGACCTATGGAGAGACCAGAAGGTGGCTGCCAGGGGTTTTACCAAGAGGAAGTTGAAAAAACTGGAGCTCGCCAAGGATATCTTTGTTATCGGATGTCTTACAGGACAGCGAGTATCCGACTATTCGAGAATCAGTTCGGAGATGATTGTCAAAATCAATGGAATATATTTCATTGACATTACCCAAAACAAGACCGGAAAGGAGATTCTCATTCCGCTGGATGAGAGGGTGAGGGCGTTACTTAATAAATACAAAGGTAAACTGCCGGTAATGAGATACGATACTATCCTCAAGGATATCAGAGTGATAGCAGAGCTGATGGGATGGACTGCCAAGACAAGGATTAATACCGGCAAAGGTGATAAAGGGGAGGGGAGAAGGTTCTGTGACATGATCGGAACACATACGGCAAGAAGAAGTTTTGCTACTAATGCCTATGCTGCGGGTGTTCCTCTGAGCTCTATTATGGCTATTACCGGACACAGTACTGAGGGTATGCTCAGACGTTATCTTAAATTGCAGAAAGTGGACAAGGCAATTCTGGCTGCAAGAGATTTTGAGGGTGTCATCAAGATGAGACAGCCACGTCCTTGATTATAAAAATAGAAAGACCGGATAGCCCATTCCGGCCTCCGGTCTTTTGTGCTTTCAGAAGGTCCACTTGACTGCGGCAGTGGGGCAGCATGCAAATCCTTTGGAGAAGTAGTTGACGCTGAGCTCGACTTCTGTTCCGATGCTCAGATGGACATTGTCCCATCCAGGAATCTTGTTGAGATTTACCCAGAACTGTGGTTCAGATAGGAAGACATAGTCGGAATTGAACCATGGACGAGCCTCTTTCCAGAATGTGACAAAACCGTTGAATGTGCACCATTTCTTGAGGAATTCTATTTTCCAGTTTCCCGAGAGCTGAAAATTGTGTACACTGGGATTGCCATCTAGTCCGATAGTTCCGGGGATATATTTATAAACAGCTGATAATGACCATGTTCTTAACCTATCATCAGATTTCCATGAGTAGGTGAGACCTGTCATGAATGCGTTGTTGAAGGAGCCTTTGTCCAGATGAAGTCCTCCTGTGTAGTGAAGCTGTATGGAGAGGCACTCCCATGGTGTGTTGTTCCAGAAGCACAGCTCCCTGATGATTTTCCATAGTGTTCCTGTCATCTTGGGTTGGAAGTCCATATCCACAAAGAAATATGTGCTTCCGAAGGAGTCAGGCCTGAACATTTCTATGGTAGAGGTAATGCATTGTCTGTTGTGGTCGTAGTGAATTTGAAGGTTTTGGGCAGAGAGTGTTTTTGCTGTTATAGTAAGTAACAATAATGTTAATACAAAAGGTATGGCTCTTTTAGTTAAAGTCATTACTCTGTAAATTAAAGATTCATAGATAGATATACAACGTATCCGATGTAGATGAGGAAAAAGAGAAGTCCTTCGGTACGGGTAATTTTCTTGCCGTTGAAAAGCAGGGCAAAGAGCAGGGGAAGTATGGAGGTCGAGATCATCACGCCCATATCAACTGGTGTTATGTCATTTGGAGTAAGGGGTGAGACGACTGATGTAACTCCAAGTATCAGTGTGATGTTGAAGATGTTGGAGCCAAGTATGTTACCCAGAGCCATCTGACCCTTTTTCTTTGCGGCTGCCACTATAGATGCGGCCAGTTC
>JAQXKS010000026.1 GCA_029010575.1 Bacteroidales bacterium
TACAATGATAAACTTGCAATAGTAGCAATTAGTTTCACTCCATTGTATCTGATAATACACCTATACTCAGGAAAGAATACAGAACGTTTCAGCAGGCAGATTCTCAAAGAGAACAGTGCATTCGAAGCACTCTCCATAGAGAGTATTTCATTAATTCCACATCTGGTGGAATGTGATTCATTCAGACATACAATGCGTAAGCTGAAGAAGGCATACGCCTCACGCTCCCTATCCCTGTTCGAGTGCGGCAGATTCATTGCCAGAATCAACTCCGTAACCGAACTCCTTTCAAAGACAATAGTTATCACCACGCTCGTCTACGGTTCATTCCTCACATCAAAAGGCGAGATTACAGTAGGGGAATTGATTACTTTCATCTCCCTCATAGGAATCTTTACTGCTCCGGTATGCACACTTATAGAGAGTAATAAAGAGATAAGCGAAGCCAGGTGCGCAGCCCAAAGACTATTTGAGATAATAGAGAGCACAGAGGCAGACGAAGAGGAAGATGTAAAGTATCCTGTGACTCTTATGAAGGGTGGTGATATAGTTATCAGCGGCCTCTCTTTCACATTTAAGGGAGGAAAGGAGGTATTCAAAGGAATATGTGACCGCATTCCCTATGGTAAGATCACCCTTGTCAAAGGTGGCAACGGCTCAGGCAAAAGCACTTTGGCAAGGCTTATCTCCCGCGATCTGGTACCATCAGCCGGAACGATATCCATTAACGGTGATTCAATAAGTCGTTTTTCGCTCAAAGATTTCAGAAAGAGCGTATGTCTGGTTCCACAAAAGACAGCCATAGTAAACGGCACCATTATGGAAAACATTACCTTAGGTGAGAATTGTTCTGATTTCAAATGGCTGCTCTCATGCTGCGTGTCTGCAGGACTTGGAAAGTATCTTGAGGAGGCTCCACAAGGAATTTTTACCAAGGTGGGAGAAAATGGTCAACTTCTTTCAGGGGGAGAGATTCAGAAAATCGCGCTGGCGAGGGCATTTTACAGAACACCCTCAATACTCATCCTCGATGAGGTAACTTCACAGATGGATGCTTCTTCCAGAGAGAGCATAGGAAGGAGATTGGTAGAGCTGTCGGAAAGTGGTGTTACAGTCATAGTCATATCACATGACAACGATTTCAACACTTTGGCCGACCATATTGTTGATTTGGACGAAAACGATTGCGCAATCGCAGGCCAAGACTGTATGCCTGATTGAAATACAGTCTGATTAATACTATAAAATATGAGAACAATTGACACAAAGACCGCTGTTATGATTGTGGGCGGAGCATCGTGGTTAAAGGAACTTCTGGCTTTGTTGATCAAATTCAGAGATGCACTTATTGAAGGATTTGTGGACGGATGGAACAGTTAGTGCGCTATGGAAAAGTTTCTTATTATCAGTCGCAATGAAGCGATTTGTATCAGAGGAGGAGATTCTGATGACTCTATCATCAAGGAACTTGTCAGAATCCTTGGCGAATTACTCGGATCCGGACTTAAACGTCTGTTTGATAAATTGAAGGATGGTTCGACACCCCGTACTGAACCGAACCCAGAACCACAGTCTTAACGATTATTCCGGGAGCAGAGCAATCTGCTCCCTGTTCAAACAATGAAATTATTATCTCTGATTATCTGTTCTCTAACTGCCCTTGGCAACCAATGGGGATTGAAAGAGTGTATAGAATATGCACTTGAAAACAACTTCTCTGTTCTGGAATCATATATAAATGTAAAAGAGGCTAACAGTTCTCTGGAAAGCAGTTATTTGTCATTGGCACCCTCACTTTCCCTTGGTGCCGGATATGGATTCACAGAGGGTTCTCTTTCAGCTACAGTAAGCGCAACATATAGCCTGAACGAGACGGTGGAGGGAGGTTTTGGAATAGCCTATGCAAAGAGTGATGCAGCAATAGCAACGGTGCGCCACGGACTTGAACGCGACAGGATAGTCTTGTCAGTACTTGAGGCTTATATGAATATCCTGCTATGTAAGGAACTTGTAACAATAGCGGAGACCGGCTACGACTCTGCTTTGAGCATGAAGAGAGAGGTAGAGGCGCTCGTCTTAGAAGGAAGACGTGCAGAATCTGCATTGGCAGAGATTGAATCTCAGGTCACAGGTGAGATGGTCAATTTGGTCACCTGCAGAAGCGACCTCAGAAGAGAGAGAGAGAAGCTAAGACTTATCCTCTCACTTCCCTATAGTGAGTACACCGCTTCCGAGTTCGACATCAGCGGAGAGGAGTTCTCTTCGGAAGATATGGTTTCTCAAGATTACTCAGACCCTGCATCCTTTATATATTACGTTGAAAATATGAAGATTCCCACTCTTGAGCTTAAACAGAGCGATCTGACATACAAATTAAGTTTTCTTTCATCCCTTCCAAGAGTGGGAATTGGTTTTGTTTGGTATCCTACTTCACCTCAGAACAGATATTTCAACCTTTCACTAACTCTTCCTATTCTGGATTCGGGCAGATGCATTAGAAGCATAAACAAGGCCCGTCTGGGGAAGCAGAGAGCTGAGCTTGAACTCAAATCACAGGAGGAAGGGATCAAGAGCGAGATAATTTTCAAAATGGCAGAACTATTCGACTCCCGTCAAGAATATCTTGCAGCCACAAGCGAATATGAGGCTGCTGTAGAGAATGGGAGAATAGCGACGGAGAGGTTTAGAGAAGGGCTCATCTCCACTCGGGAATACTCCATTGAGATGAACAGGCTGACAGAGGCCAAATCCAATATGACAAGAGCAAGATATATCATGCTCTTCAGAAAGAAAGTACTTGATTACTACAGGGACAAGAGTATATACTGAAGTTTTATATAGTTATGAAAACTAAGATGGGAAAGACCGGGAAAAGATGGTGGATAGCAGGAGTGATTCTGATTGCTATCATTATTATCCTTATAAATGTTCTCAGTGAAGAGGTGAATCAGGTTAGTGTGGCAAAGGCCCAACTGCGCAATATCATCTCTTGCGTTCCTGCATCCGGGCGACTCTCCCCTACACTGCGCGTGAATATCTCTCCTGATGTTTCAGGTGAAGTCGTCGAGCTATATGTTAAAGAGGGTGATTATGTCAAAAAAGGGGATTTGCTCTTAAGAATCAAACAAGATGCCTATCGCTCTGCAGTGGAGAGAACAGAGGCTATCCTGCGCGGTGCCGAAAGTTCCCTTGCTCAGGTCGGACTAAGATTTGAAAAAGCCAAGGCCAATTACCAGAGAGACAGCCGGCTATTTGAGAAAAAAATAATTTCAAATGAAGAGTTCTACGAGAGCCAGATGGAGTACCTCATCATGGAAAAAGAGATAGAGAATGCAATGTTCAATATCGAGAGTGCCAAGGCTTCACTTAGTGAAGCAAAGGAGAACCTTGCCAGAACAGATGTACGTTCCCCTATGGATGGAACTGTTACATCACTCTGTATCAGCAAGGGAGAAAGGGTCGTGGGAACATCACAGATGGCAGGTACAATTATGATGGAGATAGCAGATCTGGAGAGAATGGAACTTGTCTGTTCTGTATCCCAGAACGATATTCTGAGAATCAGCGTGGGGGATACTGCAAATATATGCGTAGATGCATTTGGTCAGATGAAGTTCAAAGGAATAGTCTGCTCGATAGCCTCTAATGCTAAGAAGGATTTCGAGGTCAGAATTGCCATAGTATCGCATGAAAATAGATTCAGACCGGGAATGAGGGCTGATGCCGATATCATCACAGAATATGCTGATTCTGTACCGGCTCTTCCTATTGGAGCTATACTATTCAAAAGGGGCGAGCAGGAAGGGCAATTCGTATACATATATGATCCTGCCTCGGGAAGGATAAGCGAAAGGAGGGTAAAAACAGGTCTGTCTGATATCGACTACATTGAAATAAGAGATGGTGTTGATATAGAGAATGAATATGTTGTGACTGGGCCCTATTCATTTCTGAAGGGGGAGATAGAAAATGGCGAAAAGGTAAAAGCGAAACGATAAAAACACTATATTCGCACTCTAAATTGATAAAAGATGAGTTTGTATATTCTTATTGAAAGTGCGACTGAAGGATGCTCTGTCGCTATCACCGACAGCGAAAAGATCATCTCCTGCCAGAAAAGTGACGAGCCAAGATGTCAGGCTTCACGTCTGGTTCCGATGATAGGTGAAGCGATGAAGATTGCCGGTATTAAGGCTTCTGACTGCGAAGCTGTGGCAGTAAGTGAAGGACCCGGTTCATACACAGGGCTCAGGGTGGGTCTTTCTACAGCCAAAGGTATATGCTTTGGTGCCTCATTGAAACTTATCGGTATCAACACTCTGGACATTCTTGCCAATATGGGCTGCGGCAGACTCTCTGGCAGACATTTGATTATCCCTATGATAGATGCACGCCGTATGGAGGTCTATTCAGCACTTTACACTGGTGAGGGTGAAAGAATTTCGGAAATATATCCGGTCATCCTTGATGAGAACTCTTTCTCGCAAGAATTTAATGAATATGACTCGCTTTTATTCATCGGTGATGGAGCAGAAAAGTTCTGCAGAATTCTCCCGGAAGATAAAAAAAAGAGAGCACTGTTTGTCCAATGCTCTCCTGATGTCTCTGGAATGGTTGCTCCATTGCGTAAAAAGATAGCTGCCGGGGAATATGAAGACGTGGCTTATTTCGAGCCTTTCTACCTTAAGGATTTTGTTGCCGGAGTGAGCAAAAAGAGTATGAATGCCCTCTTTAGCGGACTGACTTCGAAACAGCAGCATCAAGATCAGTGATCGAGAAGATATCCTTACCTACTATTGTGCCTTCTTTATCAATCAGATACATTGCAGGCAAGTTGGTAACATTATACATGAGTGCACTCGCTGAAAGATATCCTTGTGGATCACAAACTGAAATCCAGGGAACCTGCTGGCTCTTTACTTGCAATGCCCATGCGGTCTTATCACTGTTGAGTGAAACCTGATAGATTTCAAATCCTTTCTTATGGTATTTGTTATAAATCTCTACAAGTTCGGCATTATAATTTCTTTGGGCTACATTTTCCGAATCCCAAAATATAAGTGCTATCACATTGCCCTTATATGCTGAGAGTATTTGCTGCCTGCCATTGATATCATTCAATGCGATATCGGGAAAGTCGACCTCCCCTGCTTCCTTCATATAAGTCTCCATAATCATAGCCCCCTTCCTAAGCTGTATTTCATCAGCCAGAGAGACCAGGTATGCAGATGAAGGATAATGGACCTTGAGCGAGTCATATACTCTCTCCATAAGCAGTACGTCGCTATTCTGCGCAAATAGAGGTAGTTCAGAGGTAATGTTCCTGTATAACAAAGGTAAAACTGTCAGTGATGATGGATTCTCATATATGTATTTTATCGCATCTCTCTTTTGTGAAACATACATGGCTCCCATCTCTCTATTGAGCTGCTTTTCCATCTTGGTATTACCCTCAAGATGGGCCTGTGCGGCCAGAGTAGAGAGTGAATCAAACTTCCTGTCAAAGGCGTTGAACTCTTTGTGCAAGCTCTGAAGCTTTGATGATTCAGGAGATCCTGTACATTCATAGCCGCCCTCTGTAAATCTGATATTCACCTTTTCAGATGCTGCAACAAGCAGGGGTACGCTACATTCCCCATCCACACTGATATACAGAAAGTCAGATGTTCCTTCCGAAATCTCGACAGGAATGCTTACCATGCCCCCCTTGAGTTCAAACGTATCGATTGGGGATACGGTATTGAAATGCAATCTGGAGAGTACAACCTTTGAATTATCCTCTTTTTCCGGATACTCAACTGATATTACGGCTTTGTTACCGGAGGTACACGCTACCGCTGCCGCTATGAATAGGGGCGCTAAAAATGATTTTTTCATACAAGCGGCAGGGATTAAAGTGAGAACTCTTTTCTTATGGATTCTGCTATCTGAACGAATTCTTCAGGAGTCAGTTTTACTCTCTCTTTCCTGAAATCGACATCCGCTTCTGAGTTGATGGGAATCAGATGAATATGGGCATGAGGCACATCGAGTCCAATCACGGCCTCTGCAACCCGGATTGATGGAATAGCCTTTCCGACAGCCTTTGCGACCTTTCTTGCGAAGAGCTGCAGTTCTACATAGCTCTCTTCATCCAGGTCGAAGAGATAGTCAACCTGTTTTTTAGGTATGACCAAAGTATGTCCCTTTGTAAGAGGGTTGATATCCAGAAAGGCATAACAGGTTTCGTTTTCTGCGACCTTATATGAGGGTATTTCACCCTTGACTATTTTTGTAAAAATAGAATCCATGTTCAATTGTTAAAATGAAATCTCGAGTACTTCGAGTTTGAGTTTTCCGGCAGGTATGGTAACCTCGACGATATCTCCTTTGCATTTACCAATAAGTGCCTTTCCTATAGGAGTTGCTGCAGCGATCTTTCCTTCTTTCAGATTCGCTTCACTCTCGCCTACAAGTGTGTACTCGACAATCTTTTTGGTATTGTGGTTCATCAGTTTTACCTTGTTGAGCATCTGGATGCGGTCAGTACCAAGTTTGCTTTCATCGATCACCCTTGCATTTGCAACAAGTGTCTCAAGTTTTGAAATCTTAAGTTCGAGTAGACCCTGAGCCTCTTTGGCTGCATCATATTCGGCATTTTCAGAAAGGTCACCTTTATCGCGTGCCTCCGCTATCTGCTTTGATATAATAGGTCTCTGGCTGATTGCCTCAGCAAGTTCTGCTTTGAGCTTTTCCAGCCCATCAGCTGTTACGTAATGAATTTCAGGCATAATAATCTATATTTCTATAAAAAATCAAAAAAGAATCCCGCTCCAACGCGAGACCCTTTCTTTAAACTCCACAAAGGTAAGTATTATTTTGTTCTACTCCAAATACTTCGGTCTCATTATCTCTGAATAGATCACAAGCTTTTTAGGATCAATCTTAAAGGGAACTTTTCCTCTCTTTTCACTTTCGTTCACCAAAGATTCAAGGTCAACAACTTCAGTCAAGGGCAATGTGGTAACGGATTTGACGTTGTCAGTGCCGGAGTAGTCAAGAAATGTGTTATCGTCCTCGATCTTTTTCACATGCCTTCTTTCGTACATCTCCTCTAATTCAACAGAGGGCACAGGGGCATCTTTTTTGATATTTTTTTTATTCTTTTTGCTGCTGAAAACAATAGGAATAACAGCAAACAGAATCGTAACCAACAAAGGTAAAAAATCTTCCATAATACTTTATAGCTGCGATAGAACAGACTCTCTGTCAGATTCTATCTGTGTTTTTAACTCCTCAAGGGATGAGAACCTGCGTTCATCCCTAATTCGCGATACAAATTCTATTCCAATGTCAAGTCCGTATATCTGTTCATCGAAATTCAGAATATGTGTTTCGATAGTACGCTCATTCCCCTTTCCGACAGTGGGACGGTTACCAACATTGCAAATACCATCATGTACCTTGCCCATGACAGTGGCCTTTACATGGTATACTCCATTGGCAGGAACCATTTTAAGCGGTTCGTACAGCTGCATATTAGCTGTGGGAAAGCCGATTGTCCTTCCTATCATGTTTCCCAGTACCACTACTCCGTAAAGACTGTAATTATATCCAAGCATTTTTGATGCCATAACAACATCACCATCGGTAAGGACTTTACGTATCTTGGTGGAACTAACCTCGATATCCCCGCAGAACTTCTCATCAACTACCTTAGTAACCAATCCTTCCTGATGCGCTATCTCTTCGAGTTCCTCCCTCGTTCTGCACGAAGAGTTACCCAGACGATGGTCATATCCTATTACCAATGTCGAGACATTGTACATTTCTATCAGATATTTCCTAATAAAAGATGATGCATCGAGTCTGCTGAACTCCCTGTTGAACGGAATTACAATGAAATCATCTATACCTGCCTCCATTATCAGCTTCCGCTTTTCGTCTATGCTCGTAAGAAGCCTCAACGAAGAGGCATCCTGCTGCAGAACAGTTCTCGGGTGAGGCCAAAATGTGATTACACAGCTGCGTTGACCAAGTCCACGGGCAGTATCCTTCAGAATCTGAAGGACTGCCCTGTGACCAGTATGTACACCATCGAAAAAGCCTGTTGCCGCTACAACCATTTCACTAATTCGATATTCTGTCTGTGTGCCAGAAGAGGGTTCTTTGCAAAGATTCTGGTAGCAAGATAGTATGCACCTGTAGATGTGGGAATCATCTGACATACATATTTTGCCAATCCGTTACCACCTGACACATAATCGAATGTGTAACACTGGCGGACATGGTACCTGCCCTTTCTGTCCTGTTCTGAGAGTACGAGTTCTACTCCGATATCGTTAGGATTGATATCTCCGATGAAGAGCTCGATACTGTGAGTCTGGACCTGACCGAGCATAGGCTGCGCATTGGTATCGTTGGAACTTACAAAGTCCCTTACTTCGATATGAGGCCAGCTGTTCCTGATACTCTTCTTCCACTGGGCTATCTCACGTGCAACACGTCCGTTATCTTCATTTACCATCTGCGCTCTCTTGAAGAGAGGGGTATAGTATCTTTCGATATAATCGGTGAGCATTCTGTTGGTAGTAAAGTTGCAAGCTACCTGAGCCACTGTATTCTTGATATAGCCAATCCACTTGGGAGAGAGTCCGCTCTTGGAATCCCTATTATAGAAATCCGGTGCGATTTCATTTTCTATGATAGCATAGATAGTTGCCGCATCGAGTTCATCCTGATAGCTCTGATCGTCGTATGTCCTCTCCATGGGAAGTGCCCAGCCTGCATCTTTCTTGTAACCTTCAACCCACCATCCATCGAGAACTGAGAAGTGCATTACACCATTCATACTTGCCTTTTCTCCTGAAGTACCTGAGGCTTCAAGAGGTCTGGTAGGGGTATTCATCCATATATCGACACCCTGAACCATAGCCTTGGCAAGATTCATATCATAGTTGGGAACAAATACAATCTTTCCTATGAACTGAGGCATCTTCGATATCTCAACAATATTTTTGATCAGATCCTGTCCAAGCTTGTCAGCAGGATGCGCTTTGCCGGCAAAGAGGAACTGAACGGGACGCTCAGGATTGTTGACGATTGCATTTAGGCGGTCCAGATCCCTGAAAAGAAGATGTGCACGCTTGTATGTAGCAAAACGGCGGGCAAATCCTATTGTCAGCACATCATCCCTGAGTGTTTCAAGAATGGTGACACGCTGGCCTGGAGAATAGTGGCTTGAGATATCTGCATTGGAGATACGTCTTTTTACCCTTTCGATGAGCTTTGTTCTGAGTGAATTTCTGACTGCCCAAATCTCTGCATCCGCCACCTTATAGATACCCTCGAAACAGCTCTTGTCATATTTATGTGACTTGAACTCTTCACCGAATACTTTTGAGTGAATTGCTTTCCACTCAGACGCTGTCCATGTGGGATAGTGAACACCGTTGGTCACATATCCTATGTGAAGCTCTTCAGGAAGGTATCCCGGCCACAGATAACCGAGAATATCCTGACTCACCTTGCCGTGCATCCAGCTCACACCATTGACCTCCTGTGAAAGGTTGCATGCAAGATTACTCATGGAGAACTTTTCTTCCTTGTTGTAAGGATTGACCTTTCCCAGTGACATGAGTGTAGCCCAGTCGATATTGAGCATTTGAGGGTAGTTATTCAAATATGTCCTAAGAAGATCCTCGTGGAATGCATCGTGTCCAGCGGGCACTGGAGTATGTGTGGTGAACAATGAAGATGACCTTACCAGCTCAAGAGCCTCATCATACGAATATCCTTCAGCAATATATTCCCTAAGTCTCTCTACTCCGATGAATGCTGCATGTCCCTCATTACAGTGGTATACATTGCATTCTATTCCCAGAGTGCGAAGTACCCTGATACCTCCGACACCCAGAAGCAGTTCCTGCTTAAGGCGGTTTTCCCAGTCACCTCCATAGAGATGATGAGTAATCTGTCTATCTTCAGGAAGATTGTCTTCAAAATCAGTATCAAGCAGATAAAGTTCTGTACGACCTACATCTACTCTCCATATTCTTGCGTGAAGAGTTCTGCCAGGGAACTCGATTGAGACCATCTTCCAGTTTCCGTTTTCATCCCTTACGGGAGAGGCGGGAATCTTAAAGAAGTCCTGAGGTTCATAGTTGGCAACCTGATCCCCCTGTGTGGAGAGTTTCTGGCTGAAATAACCATACCTGTAAAGAAGTCCTATACCGGTCATTTTCACTCTCATGTCGCTTGACTCCTTGAGATAGTCACCGGCAAGGATGCCGAGTCCACCTGAATAGATCTTAAGAGATGTATCGAGACCGTACTCCATGCTGAAGTATGCAATAGAGGGATCCTGTCTGTTCTCCTTACCCTTCATATACTCATTGAAAATCCCTGCAACGGCATCCAGACGTTTGAGGAATTCGACATCCTTCTCAAGTTCCATATATCTGTCGTATGAGAGTTTGTCCAGGAGGGCGATAGGATTACATTCGCATTTTTTCCAGAGTTCGGGATTGATTGATTTGAAAAGTTCAATTGCTTCGTTATTCCAACACCACCATATGTTTTTAGAGATGATGTCAAGATATTTCAATCTTTCGGGGATGGTCCTATTGACCATTATTCTATTCCAAGATGGTCTGTTCACTTCTATTCTTTTATAGTTTTGTACTAAATTGTCTTTATAATCGGGATTGGCTCCCAAACGGCCAGCTACTTTTTTCATGGCAGCAAAATAAGCGTCCTTATAGTAACTTATATTGTTACTCCAGAGGGCAATGCGAGAAACATCTTCTGCATT
Source organism: Bacteroidales bacterium (assembly GCA_029010575.1). Taxonomy (GTDB): domain Bacteria; phylum Bacteroidota; class Bacteroidia; order Bacteroidales; family UBA932; genus Coprenecus. The sequence continues at coordinate 10,793 of JAQXKS010000026.1, forward strand.
TTCCCTATAATTGGCCATCTGCTGCTCATCGAGAGATGCCACCTCAATAATCTTGCCAATGACTCCGTCCACAACCTGATGGTAGTTGGAATCATTTCGTTCAATTACTGCTGTTGAAGGGTGCTCTCCTTCGTAATGGCTTTCAACCCATTTGCCGAATCCGGCCAAAGATGTAGTTACAGTAGGCACTCCGAATGCCAGAGATTCCAAAGGAGTATAACCCCATGGTTCATAATATGAAGGGAAAAGTGTCAGGTCAATACCGCAAAGAAGATCATAGTAGCGAATATTGAAGATTCCGTCATTGCCATTAAGATATGTGGGCACGAAGATTACTTTAACTTTGTCGTCCTTGCGATTGTAGAGATTCAGTCCGTTTATCCTGTTCAAGATAGGATCATAATCAGGATGAGTGAGTCTGTGTGTAGTCCTCTTTCCTGCCAGGCTTTCCTCGGCGCCTGATATTCCTGCCGGTACCATAATAAATGCGAGAATGTCACGGCCCTTGTATCCGGAGGTATTAATACGTCCGATGGCATCAAGGAACAGGTCTATTCCCTTGTTCTTATATTCGTATCTGCCGCTTATCGCTATGATGAGAGAGCTATCAACATTGCATCCACACATCTGCGATGCCACCCTACAGAGCACTTCTCGTGCAGATTTGCGCGCCTGCTCAATCTTCTGAGGGCCGGGTACGATTACAGGGTCGAAACCGTTGGGAGTGATTATGTCCACTCTCCTTCCAAGCAGCTTTTCACACTCGTTTGCAGTAATCTGGCTGACTGTAGTAAAGATGTCCGAATTCAGAGCGGCACACTTTTCCAAAGAGTGTTTAGCCACTACATGATATGTCTTGGCTACCTCATCGGCATTGCAATGATCAAGTTCCGAGTAGAGGTTGACATAGTTACATGCCATACATCTACCCACTACAGTTGCATGGGTCGTGAAGATGGTTGCAACTCTGGATTTGGCACTCTTGAGCGAGAGAATCCCTGCACCTGTCATCCACTCGTGGAACTGTGCGACCACACTTTGATTAGGCATGAGGTTATAATTGACAAAATGGTCAACCACCTTACCTGCAGCATAACCGAAGAGAGCTGCCTCTATAAAATCCCACTCACCGCTCAGAGAGTCAAGACGGAACTGCTCCCAAAGAGTGGCAAAAATATCATTCTTCTTCTGAATGAACTGGGAAAAATCAATCAGAATAGCAATAGGATTTCCCGGCACACGCCACCTGCCGACCCTTACAATAAGACCGTCATCAGCAGCAGCCAAGCGCCAGGAACGCAATAATATAGGATCTTCATCAAATTCAAGGTTGGTCCCGTCATTAGATCTAATGTCCGGTCCGATGTGAATGTGATGATCTTTCAATTCTCCACTCAAATTCAATGATTTGGTGGCCAATACAGTGTGGATGCCCCCCACCTTGTTACAAACTTCCCAGCTTACATCAAAGAGGTAGGAAGGCATCTTCATAGATTCTGTTGTCATAAATCGCACTATTGTTTCAAGCGTTTTTCGACTCTGAGGGCAAAGTCGCTCAAAACATTCATATAATTAATAAACGCTTCATACGGGGTGTCGTATGGATTGAAGTAATTGTGAACCATTCCATCTGAGAAGAATTTGGTACACATATAGTAAAAATGGTCACTCTCCTGCAATTTGAGCCAGTCACGTGTAATAGACTCATCTTCAGCAGCCAGAACTCTGTCACTCAAAGCATATAGTTTATTGAATGCTTCATTTTGGAGTTCGTTGCCCAGCCATGCCGTGGTATCTCTTTCTTCATCAGCCCAGGAGATAGGGAAAGGTACGTCAAGGGCGGCCACAGGCTCATATTTGCGTGCTACCTCACTTGGAGTACAGAACTGGAAATCAGTACGAGATAGAACAGCTTCAGGAAGTGCCTTGAAAAAATCGAAGATACCTGTAGAGACCCTCTGGTGTTCTCCGAATGTTTCATAGTCCATGAAAAGGTTAATGACCTGACCCTCCTTGAGAGAGTCGGAGAGCCATGCAATGTACTTGTCCACATCCACCGGCCAATTGTTCCATGAGCGGTCACTGAACCTGAATGCAATATCATCACTCAATGTAAAGTTTCTCAAAAGGAGTTTGAGCTTGGGGTTAATCGCATTTGTATAGACAAAATTAGGCGATTTCCATCCTAAAATATGTCTTGCACCTTCAGTGAGCATACAGGTATATCCCATCTTGGCAACAGTTGCACCTATCTGGTCTGAATAGATAAGCTCGGTATTTCTGAATGCCTTGGGCTTGACACCGAAATGTTTGTGGATCAAAGCAGCGTGAAGTTTTACCTGACGCTGGAATTCAGTAATATCTACAAGTGAAGAGAGAGAGTGGGAGTAAGTTTCAGCAAGGAATTCGACACATCCGGTATCGGCAAGTCTCTTGAAACTTTCCAACACCTCAGGAGCATATTTTTCAAACTGTTCGATAACCGATCCTGAAATCGAAAATGCGAATTTGAACTGTTTGTCGCATTTGCCAATAATATCTAACAGGAGGTTGTTCATAGGGATGTAGCACCTCTGTGCAACTCTATTTAGGATAGTCCTGTTTGCAAATTCGTCGTAGTAATTAGAATCGTTTCCTATATCGAAAAAACGATATTGTCTGAGTCTGTCAGGCTGGTGAACCTGAAAGTAAAAACAAATAGCAGATTTTGTTTCCATACTCTTCTCTATTTCAATATTGATAAATATACATCCTTAACTTTCTGTGCGGCATTATTCCACTTGAGGGCATTGACCTCATCAAGACCGCACCTTGAGGTCATCTGTGATAAAGCGGGATACTTCAGTAGAGCATAAATAGCATCAGCCATCGCATCTATGTCCCAAAAATCGACCTTTATCGAGTGATGAAGAACCTCTGCTACCCCGCTCTGCTTTGAGATTATTGAAGGTACCCCTGTCCTCATCGCCTCAAGAGGCGAGATACCGAAAGGCTCGGATACAGAAGGCATCACATAGACATCCGAATATGCAAACATCTTCTGCACGTCGGCTCCTCTGAGGAATCCGGTAAAATGGAATTTGTCTGCGATACCGAGCTTTGCCACACGCCTGATGGAACGGTTGAGCAAATCTCCGCTTCCGGCCATCACGAAACGCACATCATTGCATCTTTGGAGGACCTTGTATGCAGCTTCGATGAAATACTCAGGCCCCTTCTGAAAGGTAATTCGCCCAAGGAAGGTGACCACCTTCTCAGGAACGCCCCTGGAAATCTCTATATTATCCCTTCCACTGAAATCGACAGCATTATGGACAGTAACCACCTTATCCGGAGATATTCCATATTTTTTGATTACAGTATTGCGTGTGAGGTTACTTACAGCGATAATCTTGTCGGCAGCCTCCATTCCCATCTTTTCGAGACGGTAGACTTCAGTATTTACATTCTCTCCGCTTCTGTCATATTCAGTCGCATGGACATGAATTACAAGCGGCTTACCAGTGAGCCTCTTGGCAGCGATTCCCGCCAGATAAGTCAGCCAGTCGTGGGCATGGATGACATCAAATTCATTCTGGAGGGCAATCGTTCCTCCCACCAAAGCATACCTTGCCACCTCCTCCATAAGATTGGCTCCATATTTGCCGGAAAATTTGTATTTCTGTTTGAAATTGACTTTAAACTCCTCGACCTGGCTAATCTGCTGTTTTTCGACCATCTCAGAAAATTGACGGGGATCAACATAGGGAACCATATTCGAGCCTATTCTCAGGAAATTGACTTTCCCCAAGAACTCCTTGTGGTCACAGGCGATATCTGCCGCCTCCACATCACTTGCATTAATGATGCGGGCCACAGAGCTATCTTCATCACCTGAAGCGGAGGGCATCACGAACAGCACTTCCACATTATGGTGTGCAAGTCCCTTCACCATTCCGTAACATGCTGTTCCCAAGCCACCTGCGATATGAGGGGGGAACTCCCATCCGAACATCAGAACTTTCATACTTTGTTATTTTAATAATGAAATCAAATATTTTGAACGAAGAAGACCAGCCACTGCCACCGAGCTTGAAATGGCTCCGTGTGGGTAGTGAGGAGGATTTCCATCATATAATTCACATACAGAGCCGACTCCGTGAACTGTTATATCCTCTTCAAAGGCATCAACAAGTTCCTCAGCCTTGTAAGCGAATGATGCTCCGTGAAGTCTTAGCATGGCATCAATATAGAATGAGAGAAGCCATACACGGGTAGAACCCTGGTGATATGCCGCATCCCTGCTCTGTTGGTTACCGTCATAAACCTCTTTATAAAGAGGGTTCTTGGGAGAGAGAGTTCTGATGCCCCTGGTAGTGAGAAGTTCTTTTCTGACCACATCCATCACAGACCCCTTCTGCTCTTCCGACAGAGGAGAGAAATCGAGTGAACAGGCCATTATCTGATTGGGACGGGTGAACATATTTCTACCGTTTTCATCAACATAATCCGCCAGATAGCCCATCTTTTCATCCCAGAATACAGAGACAAAAGATGAATCCATTTTACGCTTGATGTCATCAAGTGCATATAGATATTTATGGTCGTTCCCATATGCTTTCTCCATCTCCAGAGACATGGCAACGGCATTGTACCAGAAGGCATTGAGTTCGACCTGATAGCCACCTCTTCCGGTGATGGGATCTCCGTTAAGATCGTACGCATTCATCCAGCTCATCGCCACACCGTTCATTCTGGCCCACAACAGACCATTGTCGTCCATGCGGACACCCATCCTTTCATTGTTGAAATAAGAAGTAATGATGGCCTTGAGCTTGCCGGAATATTTTTCCCATACCTCTTTCTTGTCTTTTGAGAACCTGATCAGCTGCTGGATATTCCAGAATATCCACAGAGCTGCATCTGCCTGTCTGGAGCCTTTGAGAATTTGCTGTTCATAGATTTTGAAGGTACTCTCGAGAACAGATTTAAAGAGACTCACATCTCCGTCATTGTAAAGGGTAAGGCCGGGAAGAGCAATCAATGTCTCCCTGAGTCCTTTGCCAAGCCAGGTGTAACCTGAATAAACCTCCTTGCGGTTTCCGTTGTTTACGATAAACTGTCTGGCAGCATGACTGAGACAATCCTCATACGAAGAGCAGATCTGGTGTTTCTTCTCTTCCAGGGTATACACTCTGGCAAGCGACGAAGGTTTAATTTCTGAAGTAGAGACAGATACTACTATCGACTGTCCCTTCTTGAGATTAAGTTCGAAAAATCCAGGGTTGAAGAGATCCTCCCTGTATTCGAAACCTCTGCGAAGCTCTTCCTGATAAACTACTCCATAATACCAATCCGGAGTATGGATGTAATCGTTAGCTGCATTTATCTGGATATTGAGATTGGGGAATCCGTCATAGAGCCTGAATGAAGCTCCGCTTTCCACTATTTCGAAACCCTTGTTGGCATTCTCGTTGGAATGAGTCAGTTCGTGAATCTCTCTGAAAGCAAGGAATGGTCTGAGTCTCAAGATAACATCAGAACTTGCCTTTTCGAGTGTGTACTTGATGAGCAGCTGCTCCTTGTTATGGAGGAACAAAATGGACTTGTGCAGTACTATACCGCCGACTCTATATGTAATCACCGGATTTCTGTCACAATCCACATCTACGATGTACTTGTGACCGCGCGGTTCGTAATTGTTCTTTCCGTAACACCTGATTCCCAGATTGAATTCACTTCCATGCTCGATGAGAGTCTCATCCAGAGAAGATAGGAGAATATATCTCCTCATGTTGAATTTTTCAATAGGCAACACAAAGAGACCATGATACTTACGGGTATTGCATCCGACCAAAGTGGTATTGAGATACCCGCCTGTTTTGTTGGTATAGAGCACCTCGCGCAAAAGAGAGTATTCGAGGTTCACCAACTGTGTTTTATCAAATCTCAAATAAGACATACTGCACAAAATTTATTCTCGTTTCAAAACAATAGCTGTCCTGTTGGGCAGATACAATGACAAATAATCACTCTTACCGTCATTCACAGTAAAGTGATAAACTGAATCGTCAACTCTGCCAAATCCATCATATTCAACTGAATCTGAATCTATTACAGTAATATATTTACCTGCCGGAGCGGAGAATCTGAAATCGGAAACAGAGCATGTCGGATGGAAATTGAATGCAAAAATATAACTTCCGCGGGCAAAAATCAAAACTTTTTGATTTTCATCCACATATAACTGCACCAATTTCTGAGAAAGAATCTGGTATTTGGCAAAAAGAGTAATCATAGCCCTGTCGAAAGCCCAAAGTGATTTGTACCTGAGCAACTCATTGTCACAGAGCGACCATTGCCTTCTCGCATAGAAGTAAGACCAGGAGTTTCCTTCACGCGGGAAATCAATCCATTCGGGATGTCCGAACTCGTTCCCCATAAAATTGAGGTATCCATCACCAGCTGTAGATAGAGTCACAAGTCTTATCATCTTATGCAAGGCAACACCTCTGTCCACGATTAGCGATTTGGAAACTTTGGACATTCCGGTATACATCTCCTTATCTATCAGTCTGAATATTAAGGTTTTATCTCCCACCAGCGCTTGATCGTGACACTCAGCATAACTGATTGTATGTTCATCTGCGCGTTTATTGGTGAGCTCGTAATATATTTCACCCATACTCCAATCCTCATCACGACGTTCCTTTATCCATTTGATCCAGTGGTCAGCAACCCCCATGCTGAGTCTGAAATCAAATCCCATACCACCTTCTCTGACAGGAGCTGCCAAGCCGGGCATACCGCTGACATCCTCAGCGATGGTAATGGCACGGGGTGAGATCTCTTTGACAAGTATATTGGCAAGTGTCAGGTATAGAATGGCATCCTCATCTTCATTGCCATCAAAATAGCAGCTATAGTCGGTAAAATCCTTTCCGAGTCCATGATCCAGATATATCATACTTGTCACTCCGTCAAATCTGAAACCATCAAGATGATACTCCTCAAGCCAATACTTGACATTGGAAAGCAAAAACGAGAGTGTCTCCCTCTTTCCGTAATTGAAACACCTTGATTGCCAAGCAGAATGACGTCCTCTTGGACCACTGTGGAAATAGAGAGAATCTGTTCCATCAAATAGTGAAAGGCCCTCTGCCACATTATCGACTGAATGCGAATGGACAAGGTCCATTATCACAGCGATACCCATAGAATGAGCATCATCCACCAGAAGCTTGAACTCCTCAGGCGTGCCGAATCTGCTGCTGAGCGCATAGAAACTTGAAACCTGATAGCCAAAAGACCCGTAATAAGGGTGCTCCTGCAGGGCCATAAGCTGTATTGCATTGTATCCTAAATCCTTAATACGAGGAAGGACTTTTATTCTGAACTCTTCAAAGGTGGAGACCTTCTCCTCTTCGGAACTCATACCTATATGTGCTTCATAGATAAGAGGATTAGTAATTACTTTGTTAAAGTTATGCTTCCATATGTATGGTCTTGGTCTCCATGCCTGTGCAGAAAAAATCTTGGTAACAGGATCCTGCACCACACGGTTTATATACGATGGAATCCTCTCACCTGCACCACCATTCCACTCTACCCAAAGTTTGAAAAGCGTTCCATGGGGGAAGTGCATTGTTGGAAGAACCAGTTCCCAATTCCCTCCACCAAGTGGTTGCAGCCTGTACCGAGGGTCGCATTTCCATCCATTCACATCACCTATGAGCCAAATTGCAGTCGCATTGGGTGCATATTCCCTTAAAATCACTTTACGACCATGGTAATGAAGACCGTAATACAAGTGGTTGTTCATCATTGATGAGAGCTTTCTGCCATAGCCTGCTATTTCCTGCTTCATGGTAACAGCCCTTCTGTAACGTTTGTCTATCTGCTCCTTGTATGGAATCAGATAAGTATCGGAATCATATATCATAAACTTTCTGATTTGGCATTCAATATTTGGTTAACCTGATCTTCTCCCCTTCTGAGCTCTTCACGACAGAAATTGACGAGGGAGGTCGCCTCTTTTACCTTTTCCAGTACCTGACTGATTGGAAGAGAGGGATCTTCTACCTGTGCAACCAGTTCCTCAAGTCTCTTAATCGCTTGGGAATATGTAAGTTTTGTATCCATATACACTATTTTTCAAATATTTTTTTCACCACACACTCAGCTATGCCGTCAATAAAAGTAACAGAGATCTCATCTCCCTCCTTGATGGACTGCACTGAATCCACTCTGCCACAAGTCCCGGTAACGGGCAGATACCCTGCTGCAAGAAGGTTCATAGGATTGGCCTTGGTAAGCCTCATTTCCAGCAGATCCACCCGATGAAAAGAGTCCCGGTAACGCGCAGAGACTGCCTGTGCCATCCTACCCGAAAGAGTATTGAGAAGAAGTTCTCCCTGTCTGAACCTGCTTCCCAAAGAGAGAGCCATTCGCGAAGCAAGAGAGGCAATGGAGGCATCCTCGCTGACAAACGCCTCAAGAATGAAATCTGCCAGCGCAGTAGGTGTCTTGACAGAGAGGGCAGCCACATCATCACATATGTGCCTGTCTCGCTCATGTCCCACAGCCACCATGACAGGAAGGGGGAACTGCGCGATATTGGCACAAAGAGTATAGTCATCAAAACAAGCCAAATCCGATATTGAGCCGCCTCCCCTCAGGAGCAGAACTGCATCGAACCTGTATCCCCTGTTTTCAATGTCGGAACAGATTGCCTCGAGAGCTGCCACTATCCCTGATGGGGCCGAATCCCCCTGCATCGGAGCATTGTACAGAGTGGTATTGAAATGAAACCCGTATCTATTCTCATGAAGGTGTTTCATAAAGTCTCCGTAGCCTGCTGCGGTAGCTGCAGAGATAACAGCAAAACTCCTGGGAAGCGCTGGCAAAGGAAGCAGTCTGTTCATATCGAACATCCCCTCCTGCTTGAGACGGGCTATTGTCCTCTGGCGGGCCAATTCTACCTCTCCCAGCGTATATGTCGCATCTATATCATTGATTACAAAGGTGAGTCCATATAGTTCCGAGTACTGTACCTGCACCTGAACAAGGATCCTCATCCCCGCACAAATACTCCTTCCCGTAGCAAATTCGAACGCCTGTGAAAGATTCTTCCATTTCGAGGCCCATGCCACCGCTGAGGCCTTGGCCTTAAACCTGTCAGAGTTCTCGTCTTTCTCCACAAGCTCTATATAACAATGGCCCGACAGAGGTTTCTTGACTTCGTGAACTTCGGCACGCACCCACTCTTTCTCACTGAAATACACTGACACTGCAGATTTTATGCGTTCCTGCAACTGGCTTAATGATATCCCTTCTTCCATAACAACAAAGATTCATACAAATATAGTATTTTTTTTCTATTTTTGCCGCAATTATGACAATCACCAAATCCATTTTTTCCTGCAGTTGCAGTTGTGTCGAACACAAGCCGAAACAGCTAAGACCGGAAGTTGCCTTCATCGGAAGATCCAATGTCGGCAAATCTTCCCTTATAAACATGCTTTGTGGTAATAAAAAACTTGCAAAAACATCTGCCACTCCAGGCAAGACACTACTGCTCAACTACTTCCTAATCGATGACTTCTGGTACATCGTCGACCTGCCCGGATATGGATTCGCAAAAATATCCAAGGAGGGACAAAACAGACTCAAAAAGATGATACAGGACTACATCGGAAAGAGCCGCGAGCTTATGATGCTCTTCATACTCATCGACTCCCGCCATCCCCTTCAGGAAATTGACAAAAACTTCATAACGGCAGTAAGTCAGGCGGAAATACCTTTTTCAATAATATATACCAAAAGTGACAAGATGTCCTCTTCTGCACTGAAGAAAGTGTGCGGTGACAATTCGGAAGCCATCAGGCAGATAAACCCCGATACGAGATTCTTCATTTCATCATCCGAAAGCAGCAGAGGAAAGGAAGATATTCTTGCCTACCTTGATGAAATTGTCAGAAACAAATAAAAAACAATAATTAACTTCAACACACATCTATATGAACCATTTGAACAGCACAATCAATCACACCCACAACATCAAGATATTTTCTTGCAGAGGGTCACGCTATTTGGCAGAAAAGATTTCAAAATCTCTCGGAATCGGACTGGGAGAATCCATCGTAACAGACTTCAGCGACGGAGAATTCCAGCCTGCTTTCAATGAATCTGTCCGTGGAACTACAGTATTTATCGTCCAGTCCACATTCCCCCCTATTGACAATCTTTTCGAGCTCCTGCTTATGATTGATGCAGCAAAAAGAGCATCTGCATACAAAGTTATCGCAGTAATGCCCTATTTCGGATGGGCCCGTCAGGACCGCAAAGACCGTCCCAGAGTCTCTATCGGAGCCAAACTCGTTGCAAACCTTCTGGCAGCAGCAGGTTGCGACAGAGTGATGACAGTCGATCTGCACGCAGATCAGATTCAGGGATTCTTCGATTTCCCCGTTGACCACATGTACGCAAGCGGTATCTTCATGTCATATCTCCGTAGCCTTGGACTCGAAAACCTCTCAATAGCAGCTCCTGACATGGGAGGTGCAAAAAGAGCAAATGCTTATGCCCGCGCTTTGGAATGTCCCCTTATCGTGTGTCATAAGTCAAGGGAAAGGCCAAATGTTGTAGGCTCCATGACTGCCATCGGAGAAGTTGAAGGACGCAATATCATCATCGTAGATGACATGATAGACACAGCAGGAACCATCACCAAGGCAGCAGACATGCTTATGGAGAAAGGTGCCCTCAGCGTACGCGCCATTGCCACACACCCTGTATTCTCAGGACCTGCATACGAAAGACTTGCTGCAAGCTCGCTCAAGGAAATCGTCGTAACCGACACCATTCCTCTCAGGGCTCCTGAAAACGCAGATATCTCCAAGATTAAAGTTCTTTCTGTAGCCGACATGGTTGCAGAGGTAATAAATAGAGTTTACAACTATCAGTCAATAAGCAATATCTATGGTTTTTAATCCTGAACACAACATAGATAAGATCCACGACACCCTGGTTTCGTCCCTGCGCAAATTCTTCAAAGACGCAGGGATGACCAAGGCTGTTCTGGGCCTTTCAGGAGGAATCGACTCCGGAGTAGTCGCACCACTTGCAGTGGAAGCACTCGGTGCAGAGAATGTGACCGGCATCCTCATGCCGTCATCTTTTTCTTCGCTCCACTCCATAACAGATGCGACAGAACTGGCCGAGAATCTCGGAATCAAGCATTACATCATACCTATCTCCGATATTTATGACAGATTCATGAAGGAGATCGACCCGATAATGGAGGGAGACCACTCTTGGGACAACACTCAGGAAAACCTCCAGGCCAGAATCAGAGGAACCATTCTCATGGCCTTCTCCAACAGAAAAAGGGCCTTGCTCCTGAACACCTCCAACAAGAGTGAACTTTCAATGGGTTATGGCACACTTTATGGAGACCTCAGTGGAGCACTGATGGTGATAGCAGATATATACAAGCTTCAGGTCTATGCACTTGCAAGATATATCAACTCAGAACGGGAGATAATACCCTTCTCTACCATTTCAAAGGCTCCTTCAGCTGAACTTCGTGTAGATCAGAAAGACACAGATTCACTGCCTGACTACTCACTCCTCGACCCCATTCTCTACCAGCTTAACGAAATGGGAATGAGTGCAGAAGAGGTTATTGCAGCAGGAGTTGACAGACAAGTCGTTGAAAGAATTGTAAGGCTTCGCAAGGCTGCAGCATTCAAAGGTCACCAGATGGCTCCTGTAATAAAAATTTCGGAAAAACCGCTTCTTGACAGAAGCAAATGGATTTATTAGACAGAGTTATGGAAATATTCCTCGCAGCACTCATTTTTCTCGCATTGGCACTCTTCTTGATGTGCTTCAACATAATATTCCGCAAGAACGGAGAGTTTCCTGACAGCGAAATCGGACACAACAAAGAGTTGCGCAAACGGGGTATTGTGTGTGCCAAAGAGGACGAACTCAAGCTCTGGAAAAAGAACAAGAGGGATGGCGAGAGCGGATGTACCGCCTCCTCCTGTGCCGACTGTACATCCGGGAACTGTTTAAAATAATAGTAATGAGTCTAGTAGCGATTGTTGGACGCCCTAATGTAGGAAAATCAACACTTTTCAATAGGCTGGTCGGTAACAGACAGGCCATAGTAGATGACACTGCCGGAGTAACTCGCGACCGCCACTACGGAAAGTGTGAATGGTGCGGGAGAGAGTTCTCTGTTGTCGATACAGGAGGATACACATCCAACAGTGATGATATATTCGAAGGAGAAATCAGAAAACAGGTAAAAATTGCCATAGACGAGGCGGACCTTGTTCTGTTCCTCGTGGAGGTTGGAACAGGTGTGACCGACTTCGATGAAGAGATTGCCGACCTGCTCAGACGTTCAGGAAAGCCGGTGATGCTCGTTGTTAATAAAGTAGACAGTTCCGATAAGGTTTCGGACATATACCAATTCTACTCTTTGGGACTTGGAGACCCCATTGACATCTCCTCTGCAAACGGAAGCGGAACCGGTGACATGCTTGATGAATTGGTAAAACGCCTGCCTGCAGACGAAAAGATGGTAAAAGAGGATGAGAATATCCCCAGAATCGCAATAGTAGGAAGACCTAATGCGGGCAAATCCTCCATCACCAACGCCTTTCTGGGAGAAGATCGCAACATAGTAACAGAAATTGCCGGAACGACACGTGACTCAATAGAGTCAAGATACAACAAATTCGGACACGACTTCATACTCGTCGATACAGCCGGACTTCGCAAGAAGACAAAAGTTCAGGAAGATCTCGAGTTCTATTCTGTCATGAGAGCAGTAAAATCCATCGAACAGGCAGATGTCTGCATTCTTATGATAGATGCCACCAAGGGAATCGAGGCTCAGGACATGTCCATCTTCAACCTGATAATAAAAAACAAGAAAGGATGCGTAATCGCTGTCAACAAATGGGACCTCGTCGAGAAGAACAGCAATACGATGAAAGAGTACACTGAAGCTATCAAAAAACGCATCGCACCTTTCGTGGACCTGCCAATCATATTCACATCGGCAACACAAAAACAGAGAATCCTCGACCTTCTCGATGCAGCTGCAGCAGTGTGGGAAAACTATTCAAAGAAGATCCCAACATCCCGCCTGAACGAACTCATGCTTGAAGAGATTGAGAACTTCCCTCCCCCATCTACAAAAGGCAAGTACATAAAGATCAAGTTCATCACCCAACTTCCCACAAAGTCCCCATCCTTCGCATTCTTCTGTAACCTTCCTCAGTACATCGGGGATCCATATAAACGTTTCCTCGAAAACAGGCTCAGGAAGCACTTTGACTTCAATGGATGTCCCATACAGATATATATGAGGAAAAAGTAATGAAATATAGAATAACCGCTGTTTTATCGGTAGTGTTGCTGCTGTGCACGCTGCAAGGCACATCACAGTTGTATGCCCAACACACCAAGCACCTTAACAGGGAAATAAGCCAGTTTGAACAGAAAAAGGTCAAATCACGTCTCCCTTATGTAGGAGACTTGACAGCCAGACAGGTAAAAGTGGTTCTGGCCGGAGACAACTCAATGGCTGACCTGCTTCTCAAGAACTTTGTGGAGAAGGGATGGTACATAACATCCTACGAATATTGCTCATATCGGGAATTCGAAAAGATTAAGAGCGATACTAACTATTACTTCCTGATGCGAATCAACAAGTTCGTTTCCAAAAACAACTCCAGTGACTATATGGAGTATCTCACCTTCTTCAAGGGCAGCGAAAAGACCACAGACCAGCTCGAAGATCTCTGCGAACTCATCTCGCTTCCAATGTACCCCAATAACGACACCCAGGGGAGGATCTTTACATACCTGCCCGCATATATCAATATTATCCAGAAATATATCCAGCAGCTCTCGGACGGAGAGAGACTCCCGATTGTCGGAAAGGAGCCCGTAGCATCCAGACCTGACTCGTCAAAAAGAGTACTCTTTATCAGAAGTGACTTCGGTTATGACATACAGGAAGAGGACCTCAACGAGATGTTCAATGGCAAGGCTGTTATCACATCTGAAGAGGAGGTAGAGAGGGCATTGGAAAACGGAAGAGAGGATTGCCTGGTATCATTGATAGTCGCTCCATCAGAAATACCCTCCAACGGCAAGTCATATTGTTACAAGATGCTCATAAGTACCGATACATATGAGCTGTACTACTTTGCAAAGCACAACCTCAGATGTAACAAGAACAGAGGATTCCTGAAAAAGGATATACGAAAAATTTCTTCAAGATACAGGTAAGCAATGGAAGAGAGATCCCTCAGAGGCATAAAATTCGGATTCAGGAAAAGTTCGTCTCCAGTTGCCTATTGTGCCCTCCATATAAAGAGCGGAACCCGTAACGAAGAGGCAGCAGGTGCCGGAATGGCCCATTTCGTCGAGCACCTGATTTTCAAAGGAACTTTACACAAGACAAGTTCTGTCATCAATTCAAGGCTTGAAAAGCTTGGAGGAGAGTTGAATGCCTACACCACCAAGGAGGAGACCGTACTTCAGGCAACATGTCTGAAAGAGGATCTTCCCAAGGCCATATCTCTGCTCATAGAGCTGGCATTCTGCTCGACATTTCCCCAGAAGGAGATAGATATGGAGAGAGGTGTTGTTATAGAAGAAATCAGGTCATACAAGGACTCCCCATCCGAACAGATATACGATGACTTTGAGGAACTTCTCTTTGCAGGTACCCCTTTGTCAACACCAATACTGGGTAATATTCAATCGATAAAGAGAATCACAAGAAAAGAGATTCTTGGATACTATTACAGAATGTTCGTTCCCCAGAACTTCTTCTTCAGCGTAGTGGCTGACAAGGATGAGGAATCAGTCAAAAGAGTTCTTGCAAAAGCAATAGAGAAATACGGGGAGGAGTCTTTAAGCCTCAGATGCGAAGGTTCCTCGTTCAATCCTTGTACAGGTATCACCCCGAAAGAGTACCTGCGTTTTAACAAGGTCATAACCAAAAAGAACCATCAGGCACATTGTATCATCGGATGCAGGGCATACTCCTTCTTCCAGGAGGAGAGATTTGCATTGTCTCTCCTTGTCAACATCTTGGGAGGGCCGGCCGCAAACTCCCGTTTCAATGTGCTGCTCAGGGAGAAAAACGGTCTTGTATACAGTATAGATGCCTCTTACACACAGTATTGGGACAGCGGGGCGGTAATGATCTACTTCGGATGTGACAAGAGCAATGTTGACAAATGCAAAGAATTGATTTTCAAGACCATTGAAAAGTATCGTACCAGCCCTGTCTCAGAAAGGGAACTGAAAGAGGCAAAAAAACAATACATAGGCCAGCTGGCGATATCTGCCGACAACTCTGAGTCACAGTTGCTTTCAATGGGCAAGAGTCTTATGGTCTTCGGAAGGATAAAAGATACTTCAGAGTTAATCAAGAACATTGAATCCATAACTTCTGCACAGATTTTGCAGGTTGCTGAAGATATATTCGATCCTGAAAAGGTATCGGTCCTCACCTATTTGTAATACAGATCTGAAAATGTATAGAGCCGTAGGTAAAGAAGAACTTAAGAAAGCTCTCAGTTTCATTGAGAGGGAGACACACTTGAGGACAAAGTCCTTCAGAATGCTCTCTGACGGTGTTCAGGGAGAGTTTCTCAGAGCATTTTCGCTCATGGTTTCACCACGCTCCATACTCGAAATAGGAACATTTACCGGTTACTCTACACTCTCTCTCTGTGCAGGGCTTCACCCCACGGGTCTGGTCCACACCATCGAAAAGGATGACGAACTCACAGACATTTTTCACAGAGGATTTGCCATTGCATCACTTCAGGAGCGTATCCGCACCTACAACGGGGATGCTATGGAGATTATCCGGAGTATTGAGGGAAGTTTCGACATTGTCTACATAGATGCAGACAAAAGACTCTATAGTGATTTTTTCAATCTGGTAAAGGATAGAGTGGTCAAAGGGGGGTGGATACTTGCCGACAATGTTGACTGGAGCGGCAAGATCTATTCGGAAAAAGACCATAAGGACAGGCAGACTGCCTCCATCATAGCCTTTAGGGATATGATTCTCAGAGAAAAAGGATTCAGGACCACAATCCTGCCCATTAGAGATGGTCTTGCCGTTATGAAAAAATTATAACACCAAAGCATATGCCTATGAAAGTCACTTTTTTAATGGTTGGAAAGAGCACCTTTCCATTCGTCAGAGAGGGAATGGAGATGTACGAAAAGAGGATATCCCGCTACCTTTCCTACGAAAGGATAGAGATTCCAGATCTCTCCGGCACCTCTTCCTTCACCAGAGAGCAGGTCAAGGAGAGAGAGGCGGACCTCATTCTGAAAAAATTGAAGAAGACAGACGAAGTTATACTGTTGGATGAAAGGGGCAGCAGATATACCTCGGTCAAATGGGCTGCATTCATAGAACAGAAAATCAATACAGGCTGTAAGAGCCTTGTATTCATAATAGGTGGAGCATACGGTTTTTCAGCAAGAATCTATGAGAGAGCATCATCATGCCTCTCGCTTTCTGATATGACATTTTCACATCAAATTATAAGACTCTTCTTCACCGAACAGTTCTATCGCGCAATGACAATAATAAAAGGAGAACCCTATCACAACGAATAATGAAAAAGTATCCTGTCACTATATTATGGTGCACTGCCTTAGCACTCTTCATAATCTCTTCACTTGACATACATATCGACTCCACTGAAAGTGTACGCAGAAGGGTAGAGAAGAAATTGTACAAGAGGGAGATGAAACTGGAGAAGTATATCGGAGAGGCATTCGACACACCTGCAACCCAATGGCCCGATATAAAGGACTTCCCAGAGGATATGGTATTGTACAAATACGTGGCAGATACACTTCAGAGCTGGATAAATGTATTTCCTACAGGAAATGATGAGGTCAATCTCCTTCCTTCTTGGTACCGCATACACGATATGAGCAACAGGAATATGTTCAATACTCCCCTCTCATATCTGAACAACAATGAGCAATATGTCAACCTCGGTCCCAACTGGTATCTGCTCAAGATACATACTAGGGGTGAATCCAAAATTATCTCCGGGATCCTCATCAAGACACAGTACTCGGCTGAAAGCTCAATCCTGAAAAATTCCTTGAACAAAAAGATCGGCCTTTCACCCAGATACAACACAGTCCAGATCTACGAAGATGACGGCTATGTAGTACACTCGGCAAGCGGAGAGCCACTTTTCAGTATAACCGACACGCAGCCGCTTCCTGTAAAAAAGGGAATCACCTTCCTCAATTGGCTTGCCATCCTGCTTGCAGGAACTGCAATAATATACCACCACTACCTCCACAGAAATTCCAGGTCACTGCTGCTCTCATGGCTTGCCCTCTCGTTTTTCTTCTACGGAACGATACAAGCACTGCAAGGAGTCTCATCTAATGCAGAGTTCTTTTCTCCCATGGTCTATGCCGACGGGATGTACTTTGACTCACTGGCCAAACTGGTAACATTCAACACCTACCTATTTTCGTGCATATTGCTCCTTTTTCTCTCCAGAAAAATGTTTCTCGGAAGGAAAAATGGTAAAAAGAGAAGGATAAAAAAGATAATAGGATTCTCCCTTCTTACACTTTTCTATTCGTTCCACCTCCATTCATCACTGAAGTCTCTGATACTCAACTCGACCATTAACCTTGACATTTCCAAAATCAATTTTGTAAACAACACTACAATAATAATATACATCTCCTACGCGCTACTGTTCCTGGGACTGGTATTCCTGATTCACATAGTCGGACGCCTCCTTTCAAAAAAATCAGGCAAATACGGGACGATTTTCTCAAACAAATGGAGCCTGCTCTACATCCTTTGCATCTCGATTTACACCACCACCATGCTCGGTATCTACGGATTCCAGAGAGAGTGCAACAATCTGCGCATACTCACAACAAAGCTTGCGACAGAGAGAGACCCGGCTGTCGAAATTCAGCTTCAGCGCATCGAGAAAGAGATTCTCAGAGATCCACATATCAAGTACCTGGTTACCCTACCTAACTCCAACAACCTGATATACAACACTATTATAGAAAAATATTTCTGGAATATCTCCAGAAACTACTACATCAACATAACCGTCTGCCAGCCACAGGGAAGAATAATAACTAAAGAGTATCCCACCCCTGTGATGTGCTACAACTACTTCGACAACCTTATCAACCGGTATGGACAGAAGTTGTCAAACAGCTCGGCATTCCTCTATATGGACTACTTCTCCAGTTCCATAAATTATATGGGAGTCTTCAGCATCATAGGCCGAAACATTAACTACAATCTCTACATCGAAATTGAATCCAAGGAGACAAAGGAGAATGCCGGATACCCATTCCTTCTGCTCAACAGCAAGGAGATACAGAAGGCTCAGATCACATTCCCCTACTCTTACGCCAAATACCGTAACAACAGACTCATTACCAGTAGCGGAAGGTATAACTTCCCGGTAAGTTTCAACACCGAAGAGACACCGGAAGGATTCAGTGTCAGAAAGATAGACGATGCACGAATCTTTATCAACAATTTCCGGGGAGGCAAGACCGTACTGGTTACAAGGCCTCTTCAAAACAGATTCATCCACCTTCTGAACCTCTCATATGTCATTCTTACTTATTCTATCATTATACTGAGTTTCAATAGTTTTCTCAAAAAGAGAAACAGAAGGAACAGAATAAAGAAGGTATTCCACCACTCTCTCAGAACCAGAATAACCGTGATAATAACGACAATTCTGCTGATAGCACCTGTCTTCATGGCAGTAGGTAGCGTTGTATTCCTCTATAAGTACATCAATAACAACATAAACTCCAGGATGGAGGAGCGCATGCTCTCCGTACAGAGTTCACTCTCGAAAATAGCGAGAACGTCAGAACAATACAACAAATTGAACCTGCTTGAAGTATTCAATGGCATGGATCTGATTTCCAAGAGCACCAATGTCGACATTAACCTGTTCGACCCTTTGGGAAGCCTCATCAGGTCTACACGCAACGAAATATTCAACGAATACATAGTGAGCACAAGAATGAACCCGCAGGCATATCGTGAGATAGTCTATAACCACAAGATGCACTCTGTCCTTCACGAAAATATCTCCGGGCTCGAATATTACTCACTCTATACTCCCATATACAATGAAAAAGGGGTACTTCTGGCTATTGCAAACGTTCCTTACTTTGTCAACAACAGGGACTTCAAATATGATGCACCTTCAATTATCGCCACCATTATAAACCTATACATCCTGCTTATAATAGGTGCTATTCTAACAGGTATAGCCATTGCAAACTCTATCACCAAGCCACTCAGATCCATCAGCAAGAGCATGAATGAGATGGATATCACCAACAAGGCGGAACACATTGATTACAAAGCAAACGATGAATTGGGGCTGCTGGTGGGAAGCTATAACAAGATGATAGATGACCTCGATTCGAAGACAAGCGAACTCGCCAAGAGGGAACGCGAAGAGGCATGGAGTTCTATGGCACGCCAGATTGCCCACGAAATCAAGAATCCACTCACCCCCATGAAGCTTAGCATCCAGCTGCTTCTGAAGATGAAGAAGAACAACATTCCCGGTTGGGAAGAGAGATTTGACAAGACATCAGCATCATTACTCGAGCAGATTGACATCCTTACCAACACTGCAAATGAGTTCTCGAATTTCGCCAAGATATACAGCGATGCCATCTCCAACATCAATCTGGATCAGATGATAAAGGAGCAGATTGCCCTCTTTGATACTCAAGAGAGCATCGTCCTTCAATACAGATGCAATACTGAGGAGGATACAATAATAAAAGGACGGAAAACACAGCTTGTAAGGGTACTTGTAAACCTTATAACCAATTCAATCCAATCAATAGAGAACGATGGATCCGGTAAGATTCTCATTACTCTGGATTCCGAAGGGGATATGTACAGGGTAAGAGTGGAAGATAGCGGCAAGGGAGTAAGCCAAGAGAACCTTCACAAGCTCTTCACCCCGAACTTCACTACCAAGAGCAGCGGTACCGGGATAGGACTTGCCATCTGCATGACCATAATAAAGGACAGCAACGGGGAGATTTTCTACAACGCCTCTGAAGAACTTGGAGGTGCCTGTTTCACGATACTGTTGCCAAAGATCAAAGAGAGCCTTTAGCCGGAGAACATTAGGTAGGAATGGCAAAAGTAATCACGTCATCCTTTGTGATCCTTCCATTTGACAAGATAAGCAGCCTTTCCACTACATTCCTCAATTCACGGATATTTCCACTCCATCCGTAGTTGCACAGCTCCTGCATAGCATCAGCATCTACAGGCATTACAGGTTTACCTGTCTCTGAACAGATCTTTTTGATGAAATAGTCTATCAGCAGAGGAATGTCGGTAGCTCTCTCTTTCAATGAAGGGACAGGAATGACGATAACACTCAGACGGTGATAAAGGTCTTCCCTGAATCTGCCGCTTGCAATCTCCTCCTTGAGATTTTTGTTGGTAGCAGCCACCACTCGCACATTCACATTTATGTCCTTGTCGCTGCCCACTCTGGAGAGTTTGTTCTCCTGAAGAACACGAAGTACCTTTGCCTGAGCGGCCAGGCTCATATCTCCTATCTCATCGAGGAAGAGTGTTCCTCCGTCAGCCTGTTCAAACTTTCCTTTATGCTGTTTTACCGCAGAGGTGAATGCCCCTTTCTCGTGACCAAAGAGTTCACTTTCAATAAGTTCAGAAGGAATTGCAGCACAGTTGACCTCAATGAAAGGCATTCTTGCTCTTTCACTCTTTTCATGAAGCCACCTTGCGACCAGTTCCTTGCCGGTTCCGTTAGGACCGGTAATGAGCACTCGCGCATCTGTGGGGGCCACCCTGTCTATCATATTCTTGATTCTGATAATAGGCTCCGACTCTCCTATTATCTCCTGTACTCCGGATATCTTCTTTTTAAGTATTTTAGTCTCTCTAACCAAGGAATCCTTCTCTGTAGCATTCTTGAGTGTAATCAGCAGACGGTTCAGATCCAGCGGTTTCTGGATAAAGTCGAAAGCGCCTTTTTTTATACATTCAACAGCAGTATCTATAGACCCGTGACCGGTTATCATCACCACAGGCGAGTCAACACCTTTTGCCTGGAACTGTTCGAGCAGTTCAATGCCGTCCATATTAGGCATTTTTATGTCACTGAAAATAACATCAAAGCGTGTAGATGCGACACTCTCCAGAGCCATCAGCCCATTTTCCGCCAATACCACCTGGTGTCCCTCGAATTCCAAAATCTCTTTCAGGGCGTTTCTAATGCTCCTTTCATCATCTATAACTAAAATCTTCATATTATTGTTGTTTTGCCATGGCAAATATACAATAAAAAGTATTATATTTGTAATTATGAGAAGAGGGATAATAATCGCATTGGATGGCTACTCATCTACAGGCAAAAGTACATTTGCCAAAATGATCGCACGCAAGCTCGGATACATCTACATAGATACCGGCGCCATTTACCGTGCAATAACACTCTATGCCATTGACTCAGGATTCATAATCAACGACTCTGAAATAAACAACGAACTTCTTTTGAAGAGCATCAAGGAAGAGAGGATTTCTGTCTACTTCAGAACACTGCCCCCCGAGAACAAATCCTGCACATTCTTGAACGGGGCTAATGTAGAAAACGAAATAAGAACTCTTAAGGTCTCAGGATTGGTCAGTATTGTAGCTGCAATTCCCTTTGTAAGGGAGTTTGTAGATATTATTCTCCATAGAATTGGCCAAGAGGGGGGAGTCGTGATGGATGGACGGGACATAGGGACAGCTGTATTTCCCAATGCCCAGCTGAAAATCTTCATGACGGCAGATCCTGAAATCAGAGCTGAAAGGAGGCTCAAAGAGATGCTTGCATCGGGTGAGAATGCCAAATTCGAGGATGTTCTTGAGAACATACGAAAGAGGGACTATATGGATACCCATCGTGCCACCAGTCCCTTAACCATGGCTCCTGACGCCATCCTATTGGATAACAGCCACCTCACCTTGGACGAACAACTCCTTTGGATAGAACAGATACTTCAACAGAAACAAATTATATGAAAATTATTATAGACGATCATTCAGGATGCTGCAATGGAGTTGCAAGAGCGATAAAGAGGGCAGAAGAGGCACTGGCTCAAAATCCCTCACTCAACTGTCTGGGTCCCATTGTCCATAACGAAGCGGAAATCGAAAGACTCGAAAACATGGGACTCCGTACAGTATCAATCGATGATTTCCCCAACCTCAAAGGTGAAAAAGTTCTCATAAGGGCACATGGCGAGCCACCACATACATACCATAAAGCAGGCATTTATTCAATCGAACTCATAGACTGTACCTGTCCCGTCGTTCTGGCATTGCAAAAGAAGATAAAAAGCGCATATGAGCAGATTTCCGTCATGGGTGGCAAGGTTGTGATATTCGGAAAGAAGGGGCATGCAGAGGTGAACGGTCTGGTGGGTCAGACACACTCAAACGCCATCGTAGTGGACTCACTTGCCCGGTTAAAGGAGCTGATGGACAACGGCACACTTACCACCGAGATGCCAATCGAACTCTTCTCACAGACTACAAAAGATCCGCAGGAATACGAGGAACTCGGCAATTATATGAACTCCATCTTCCCTAAAGGTATGGTGAACATTCACAATACGATATGCAAACAGGTAACTTCACGGCACCATACTCTTGTCGATTTTGCCAAAAAGTGTGACATCATCTTCTTCGTATGCGGCAAGGAGAGTTCTAACGGCAATGTACTCTACGAACTCTGCCGTTCAATCAACCCCAGATCCTACCGAGTAGAATTCGCCAAACAGATCGACAGAAGCCTTATCAGAGAAGAGGATACAGTAGGTATTTGCGGTGCCGCCTCCACTACGAGATGGCAATTGGAGAGTGCCTCAGAGTATATTTTGGCAGAAAAGTAATTTTTTCTAAATTTGCGCCCCTATTCAATGCAACAATATTTATTTACATACATATATGGCAACAACAGCAGATTTCAAAAACGGACTCTACTTCAACTATGAAGGAAAACCCGTATCAATCATCTGGTTCCAGCACGTTAAACCAGGAAAAGGCCCCGCTTTCGTAAAGACCAAACTCAGAAATCTCGAAAACGGCAAAATCCTTGACAGAACCTTCACTGCAGGTGAAAAAATTGAACTCATCAGTGTAGAAAGAAGACCTTATCAGTACCTCTACAAAGATGATATGGGATTCAACTTCATGCATACCGAAACATTCGAGCAGGTCAGCATCGCCCCTGAAATGGTTGAAAACTCAGACCTGATGAAAGAAGGACAGAATGTCGAAATGATGTTCCTTGCTGATGAAGAAAAATGTCTTACCTGTGAGCTCCCCACCTATGTTGAACTCGAAGTAACCTACACCGAGCCCGCAGTCAAAGGAGACACAGCTTCAACTAATGCGATGAAGGCTTGTACTCTCGAAACAGGCGCTGAAATCATGGTTCCCCTCTTCATCAATCAGGGTGACAAAATCAGAGTAAACACCACTGACCGTTCATACGGTGAACGTGTCAAATAGTTTGCTGACATTCACTCAGATATAAAGGGAGATCGACCACACGGCCGGTCTCTTTTTTTATTTTATCTGCCAGATGCCTCTCTTCGACTCATCTTGATTCCACTGCACCTGCCAAACTCTTCCATCTATCTGATCCAGAAGGATGAAAATATAGGAGTTTTCTGTTGGATAGAGAAAAAAACGACCTGGGAGAGCATCATCACCCTGGACCAAGGGTTCTTCATTAAGGGGATAAATCATCTGGTTGGAATCTGTGCTATATTGGACATGGCTGATGATGCCATTTCTGGTGTCAAGCCTCAGGAAAGTCCAGGCATTATTGGTCTGAAATAATCTGAAATTAACATTATTATCAGGAGATGATATTGTCAGCCTAGTATTGGAATTATTGTAATTTTGGGCATTTGCCGAATATGCAATAAGAGATGTGATGATAATGAAACAAAACTTGAGCATACTTTAAACCTTTTGTAGTATAATACAAATATAGTGTATTTGAAACGATTTTGTGAGCATTTTGAGTCTGTTTTCTTTCAGATAAACATAAACCACGGCAGCCGTAAGAATTCTTTACACCTAATGTAAAGTTTTTTAACGACCATAAAAGCCAGAGAGGGATATAAACACCTGTAAAGCAATCTATTAACCGGTATGGCACAAAGAGTGCATTTTCCCTATTGACTCAGTATTAAAAAGATGAATTTAAGATTGATTGGTAATTACATGTACATGCCAACGCATACATATATGATAATTTCGGAAGAGCCATAGACCCAGAAACCAACAGATAAGCCGCATTATGATTAACCTGATCAAAAACGCAACAGAGGCAGAAGCCAAACACATATAGATAACAGCATCTATTGGGGAAAATGATGAGACACTCATAAAAGTCTCCAATGATGGTAATCCCATAACAAGCCAATCTCAGGAACAGATCTTCATTCCCTTCTTCACCACCAAAAGAGAGGGTTCTGGAATAGTACTAAGTCTCTCGCGCCAGATAATGCGCGCACATAACGGTAACATTGAATTGACGAAAAGCAATTCTAAAACTACTCAATTCACCCTGACTTTTCGCTAATTACTCCTTATCGATACGAATCTGTTCAACATAATAATTGGAGTCACGGTTTTGTAAAGTATAGGTAAATGAAAAAATCGCACCATTGCTCTTCATACGGCATACAAGGTAATGTATAGGATACGAACTGCTGGAGTAGAGCAGTTCAAAAGAAAGAGGGGTATACTTTTTGAGAAATGACTTTATAATTTGCCTCGCCTGTCCCTTACTGCAGGTAGTGCTTTCCCCCATAATAGCAATAAGCATATTATCAGAAAACCATGAAGATACAGCCTCTATATCCCCCTTCTCAATATACTTTACAATGCTATAGAGATCTTTTTTCTCATTATCATCTAAAGAATATGACGCAGCTGCAGCGCCCCCCTTAAGCCCGAAGGGACAGACCAGAAGCAACAGTGTTAAAGATAATCTCATTCCAACCATTAATAAGCAACCACATATATTAAGCAAAAAGCAAGCCACACCCACACATAGGCTCAATATCGATTAAATCAATAGTAATATATATAATATCTATTTGAAAAATAATAGTTCTCTCACTATATTTGTAAAAATTTTAATATCAATTATATCATGAAAACTAAGTATTCAGGAACACAAACAGAAAAAAATCTCGAGGCAGCATTTGCAGGAGAATCAGAAGCAAGGAACAAATATACCTACTTTGCTTCAGTAGCCAAGAAACAGGGATTTGAACAGATTGCAGCTCTTTTCCTCAAGACAGCAGACAACGAAAAGGAACATGCAAAACTCTGGTTCAAGGAACTTAACGGAATCGGTGACACTGCACAGAACCTCTGCAGCGCAGCAGAAGGCGAAAACTACGAATGGACAGATATGTATGATGGATTTGCCAAAACAGCTGAAGAAGAGGGCTTCCCCGAATTGGCTGCACGATTCAGAATGGTAGCAGCTATCGAAAAGCACCACGAAGAACGCTATCGTGCTCTTCTGAAAAATGTAGAACTGGCTGAAGTATTTGCAAAATCAGAAGTAAAGGTATGGGAATGCCGCAACTGCGGACACATTGTAGTAGGAACAGAGGCTCCCGAAATCTGCCCTGTATGCAATCATCCAAAGGCATATTTCGAAATTCATCTCGAAAACTACTAACAGTAGAGACAAAATATCATCGGGATCCACCTTCCCGCAAATAACAGGGGGGTGACTAAAAAGTCAGAAATGGCTTTTTGGTCACCCTCCTTATCATTATATTATGGGATGATCAGCTTACTCTTTTACGCAACGAACAGGAAGTGCAGCTGCTCTTCCAAGATAAGTCGCAATACCTATATAGCTATTTCCGAAGAAGAAATAGTCAGGATTTACCTTTTCCTGCTGTACGGTTGATGACCAATACATTCCACCATAGTTCTGGTCATAAGCAGCACCTGAGAAGTCACGATAACCACCCATAGGCAGAGTAACTTTTGCAGGAGCTTCATCCAAAGTATATGATCCACCGAACTCGCCACAGTTGATACCATCAACTTCTACAGGAGCCTGATAGTTCAATTTGGGAGTGAGAAGCTTCATCTCCTTAGAAGTAGGGACACGCCATCCTTCAGGACAAGGGTCATTTGCAGCTTTTACAGGAGCCTCTTCTGTACCTGAATTCCAAAGAGTAGCATCAGGAGAATTATTCCAGTCATAAGGATCTTCATTTGATTTGTAGAAATTTCCTTTGTTAGCTTCATTATTTCCATCTGCATTGGAAACAGGACCATCAAGGAATGTAGGCGCATTAGATTCTCCGTCATATCCCTGACCGTACTTACGACCCCACTGATAGTACAGACCGTAAGGATTAGAAGAGCTATATCCGCAGTTTACAGGAGCCCATATAACACCGTCAACTTCCACTCCGAAGCCATGGTCCACTCCATCAGCATCAACATAAGGTTTCATACCTTCGGGAAGTACCTTAGTCTCGAAATTGAAAACTTCAGTACCATACCAGTCAGCACGAGTGTTCTGTTTAGCATAAATGCGGCAGTACTGCTTAGCACCGTCCTTGAGTCCGTCGACCTTCACACTGAAAAGACCTTCAGATACACTGAACTTGGCTTCAACAGCATTGCTGAAATCAGAATTACTTGAGACTTGTACACCCAATTCTACTCCTGAAACTGCCACAGCCTCACCTTCAAGAGTTGCACTTGTGTAAGAGATATCCTTCACACCATTAATCTGAGCCTGAGGCAGAGTGGTTTTGAAAGAATTTTTGTTTGAAGCAACATATTCTTTGTCACCATCCCTGAGAACAGGAAGTGCAGTATAATCAGTATCGAACAACAAACTGTTCAACACTACTGAGAATGTCGAGTCTGATTCAATTTTCGAAACTGCTACAGAATTAGCTGTAGCTATTTCAACAGATTCTCCCTGTGCGAAATAGATATAGATCTTAGGGTTGTTAAGCTCAACATCCTTGGTTATATATGATCCCACAAACTTCACATATGTAGGTGCAGCCTCTTCAACACCTATTAGTACATCCACCTGTTCGGTAGGAGTAGGATCAGGATCTGGATCTGGATCAGGATCTGGGTCAGGTCCCGGTTTTTCAGTAGGGTTACATGCTACAATTCCGAAAATTGCTGCATAGATACAAAGTGCCGAAATAGCCGGTTTAAAGTAATTTAGTTTCATAATGATATTTGGTTATAAAAATTAGACAAACGTTATTCCAAAGGGATGAAATGAGTTCTGATAATCTGTTTGCCTCCATCCTTGTCGTAAGCAAGAGTCAGAATCACGTACTCCTCATTGGTATAAAAATCCTGGAATGTACCTGTAACATAGGTGAATGACATTTCCACTATTCCCTCTTTGCGTGAACAATACCATTGAGTTTCAGCATATTCTATGATATTGATAAGGAAAGAGTCTCCACCGTATTCATTGTCGGCATCCTCTACATCAGCAATGGGAAGAACAATGGACATGTAATTTTCTATCTCGTCACTTGGTGTGAACTTAACCTTGACCTCCGCAGCCTTAACATCTAGAAGTTCCACATCTACAGCACCTACCCCCTCTTTAGCCTTTTCTGTATGCAAAGTAGCTACAATGACATCACCAAGAGGATATCCCAAATCGAAATCCCATCTAATAGCATAAATCACATAATCCTGATCAGGACCTACATCTGCCTGTTTGATAGGGCCTGAAGGGCCATAAAACCACTCTCCGTTGACCCAGTCAACAGTAATAGGGCCCTGACTGGGAATACCAAATTCACATACGTAATCATAAGGATCTTTACTTTGGCTGTTTATTAGAAGCTGTGATTCAGTAATCCACCTGTAATATTGATCATCACGTGTGGAAAATTCGAACTTGTAGGAGTGGTCTGTCACTTCTAGTACCTTAATGGACAATTCACCGACTTCGGCCTGATTTGGCAGAGTCGTGAAATCAACACTTTTTACACTGCTGTAAACATCCTGATACTTTACAGCAGCATAAAGATGGTAAGGAGTATCCATCAACAAGTCATCTATTGTAAACTCGGCTGCCTTTTCTGAAATAATCTCCCTCGAAACATCGGATCTGAGGAAAAGTTCGTCTGCTGGGTCACTAAGTTCAGCAACGGAGGCAATGTAGACAACTTCCACAGGAGACTGGTCAGTAATGACAGAGAAAGAGACTATCTTTTCTCCTACAGTGTCTATTTCCAAAGCCAAAGAGACTCTAATAGTATCTTCATTTCCTGGTTTATCCGGCAATCCCGGTTCATCAGTAGGTCCCTGTTTCTTGCAGGAGCCCAGAAGCATCGCAATCAGCGTTGCAATAAGTAAGGTACGTTTCATCATTTTACACTTATTAAAATTAGTTTAAAATTTGCGTTTCGATAAAGCATCCACAAGTTCCTGCTTAGCTTTCTGATATCGGGAAAGTCTTTCGATATTCAGATCAGAAAGTTCTTCACACCTGCGTGGATCCATATTATCATTCAGATCATTGATCTTTACACGCGATGCCAATTCATTTTCCTTTACTCTAGATATATAATCGAAATAATCCTCCCCTTCCCTTCTTGTGAGACATTCTACAGCATCAACAATATGCTTTGGGAAACCCTCATCATAAAGCATTTCAAATGTCCATTGTGTATCCTCTACAATGTCATGAAGTGCCCCTGTAATCTTCTCGTCAAGTGTATTACACATTTCTGTCACACGCATTATGTGACTGGCATAAGGTCGGCCGGCTTTATCCACCTGCCCTTCGTGCGCCCTGAGAGCAATAGTGATAGCCTTTGATAAGAGTTCTTCCATAAGCACAATATTTTCGCAAATTTACACTAATTCTCGAAAAAGAACAATATAGCCAATAAAAAACTGAATCGTATAAGACCTATCCTCAACCGTCAAACTGAGCTTGTCTCCTTATTTGCCCCAAGACCCATTCAAGTGCCTACTATTAAATCGTCTCTATTGTTGGTTCATTTAAAATATTTTTACAACACTAGTGATAATTTTAGTATGTTCGATATAAAATTGATAACTAATATGAAGAGATTATTATTACACGGATGGAAGATTTTGTTTATCTTGCAAATGGGAGATGGTCGTAAAATACGAAATAGAGTACATAAAAATGAGTACATCCTGGAGTAGATGGGAGGCCACATACATACGTGAAGATTCTTACCTGAATTAACCACCATTAATACCCGTTGTCTGAATGTCAGTAAATAATAAAGCCCTCCCGATTGGGAGGGCTGCTGCTGCGGTGCGGACGGGACTTTAACTTACACAATCAAGAAATCTCACAAAGCTGCAATATGTTGATAATAATCAAGTTATTACAAATCAACTATATTACTAAATATCATTAAATACCTTTTGCTGTTTCAATTATTGGGTGTATATTTGGGTGTTGATTTTAATACACCCAGCTATGAACATCAAGAGAAACATCATCTTTTCATTGGAAAGCCGCAAGAAGAACGGAGTGCCAATCGTGGAGAATGTCCCTATCCGTATGCGTGTTGTTTTTGACAGCCACCGCATCGAGTTCACGACAGGCTATCGCATTGATGTCGCTAAATGGGATGCCGACAAGCAGCGTGTGAAGAACGGATGCACCAACAAGCTGAAGCAAAGTGCATCGGAAATCAATGCGGACTTGCTGAAATACTACACCGAAATACAGAACATCTTCAAGGAGTTCGAGGTGCAGGGATTCATGCCGACTACCGAGCAGGTAAAGGACGCATTCAACAGATTGCACAATGAAAAAAAGGAAGATGGGGAACAGGCTCCGGTGGTATTTCTGCCTTTGGAGGTATTTGACGAATTCATCAAGGAGTGCGGCACGCAAAACGGCTGGTCTGATGCCACCTATGAGAAATTTGCCGCAGTCAGGAAACATCTTGAGAAGTTTGACAAGGGACTGACTTTTGAATCGTTGGATGAACCCAAGCTAACAAAGTATGTGAATTTCCTGAAAGACACCGAAGACATGCGGAACACATCCATCATGAAACAGGTCGCCTATCTGAAATGGTTCCTGCGCTGGTGTACCAAGAAAGGGTATTGCATGAACAATGCCTACGAAGATTTCAATCCCAAATTGCGGAGCACCCCGAAAAAGGTGATATTCCTCACATGGGAAGAACTGAACAAACTGAAAAACTATCAGATACCCGAAACCAAGCAATATCTGGAACGGGTGAGGGATGTCTTTCTGCTCTGTTGCTTTACCGGACTCCGGTATTCGGATGTACATAATCTGAAGAAAAGCGACATCAGGGACGGATATATAGAAATCACCACCGTAAAGACCGCCGAAAGGCTTATCATCGAGCTGAACAACCACAGCAAAGCGATACTGGATAAATATAAAGATGTGGAGTTTGAGGGACATAAGGCTCTCCCGGTCATCAGCAACCAAAAGATGAACGATTATTTGAAGGAGTTGGGCGAGCTTGCCGAAATCAACGAGCCTGTAAGTGAAACCTACTACAAAGGAAGCAGCCGTATAGACACCATTACACCCAAATACGCATTGCTGGGCACCCATGCCGGGAGAAGGACTTTCATCTGTAACGCTCTGGCTCTCGGCATTCCGGCACAGGTAGTGATGAAATGGACGGGACATAGCGACTACAAGGCTATGAAACCCTACATCGACATTGCCGATGATGTGAAAGCCAGTGCGATGAGCAAATTCAACCAACTGTAAAAAACAATCAGCAAGTTTCATGGAAAGCCTGTAATTTGGCTTACCTTTGTGAATTTCAATACATACAACAATGAACAACAACAATAACAATATAGAGAAAAGAAGTTTCGAGGCTTTTGTCAATGCCATTGGTTCAGAGATAGAGCAGGCGCAAGTCCGGCTCATCAGTGCCGCCAATGCGCAGATGCTGTTCCATTACTGGAAAATGGGTAATTATATATTGTACCACCAGAACCGACAAGGCTGGGGCGGCAAGGTCATCAAGAAACTGGCGCAGGCGATACGGTTCAGTTATCCCGAAAAGAAAGGGTATTCGGTCAGGAACTTGGCTTATATGTGCCAGTTCGCACGCTCCTATCCATTGGGCGCATTACGGAGTTTTATAGAAACCGATGCGAAATTACTTACTCCAAGTGTGCAGAAAATCACGGATGAACTTCAAAGCCTGAACAATATGACATTTGCGCAAGAGCCTCTTGCGCAAATTCAATCATCAGACAATAAGGAAATTGCAATTGTGCAAGAACCTCTTGCACAAATTCAGGATGTAGCCCAAACAGTCGCTGCCGCTTACCAAATACCGATTGAGAACATAGAAAAGCTGTTCCTGGCATCGCCTGTCGCAAGAATCAATTGGGCAAGCCATGTGATTATGCTCAACAGTTCGCTTCCGTTGGGCGTGGAGTACTGATATATGAAACAATCCGTGGAAATGGGTTGGAGCAGTAATGTCTTGAAAATGCAGATTGAAAGCAAATTGTTTGAACGGCAAATCAATAGCCGCAAGGTCAATAATTTTACCGCCACGCTTCCTGCACCTCAAAGCGACCTTGCCAACTACCTGTTGAAAGACCCGTATATCTTTGACTTGGCAGGAGCCAAAGAACGCGCGGACGAAAGGGACATAGAAGAGCAATTGGTTTACCGGAGCCGGTGGCATGGATGTAGGCTTTGAACGACCCGGGATTAAGGTTGTATTTGCAAATGAGGTTATGAAAGAAGCAGCTCAGACTTATATACTGATTGATTTCCGTGCCTTCTATGGCTTGGATAAATTTAGCTTGAAGCA
>JAQXKS010000027.1 GCA_029010575.1 Bacteroidales bacterium
GTCAGGTCGATAATAACTGTCAAGAAGAATGTAAGAAGAAGGACAGCTACATCTGCCTTGTCACCCTTGAGAAGATATTTGAAGGTTCTCCATTCGCTCATGTTGTAAGCTACCATGACAAGGATGGCTGCAAGACATGACAGAGGAATGTAGACTGCATAGGGAAGAGCAAAGAAGAATATTATAAGGAGTACGATTGCATGAACGATACCGGCAACGGGGGTTCTTCCTCCGTTGTTTATATTTGCCATGGTTCTTGCGAGGGCTCCTGTTGCGGGGATTCCTCCGAAGAGGGGTGTGATGATGTTTGCAACCCCCTGTCCGATAAGTTCCGTATTGGAGTTATGCTTCTTGCCTGTCACACCGTCAGCCACCATTGCTGCAAGAAGTGATTCGATAGCGCAAAGAATAGCGATGGTGAATGCGGGTGAAAAGAGTCCCTTGGCTGTTGCAAAATCTATCTTCGGCATTACCGGTTCGGGCATTGCCAGACCACCCGCCAATTCGGGGAACTTGTCACCTATGGTGGTGAAATGGAACCAGTCAACATTGAGATAAGAAGCTGTTACAGAGGCTGCTGCACCTACTATAATGGCTATGAGGGAACCTGGTACCTTTTTGGTCACCTTAGGCCAGAAAATAATAATGGCAAGACAGACAAGAGCTAAAACAGTCTCAGCAATGTTAATGGTGTTGAAATGTGTTATGTATGCCCACCACTGTCCAAGGAAGTCGGACGGAACGTTTTCAATTCTCAGGCCGAAGAAATCCTTGATCTGGGTAGAGAAGATGACAAGGGCGATTCCGGATGTGAATCCGACTACGATAGGATAGGGGATGAATTTTATGATGTTACCGATTTTGGTAATCCCCATAAGTACAAGGAGTATACCTGCAAGTATGGTAGCAATGACCAGTCCCTGCATTCCATACTGTGACACAATGCCGGCTACTATCACTATGAAAGCTCCCGTAGGACCACCGATAAGGAAGTGCGAACCTCCTAACAACGATACGAGGAAACCTGCTACAATGGCAGTTATAAGACCTTGCTGAGGAGTTACCCCTGATGCGATACCGAAAGCAATCGCCAAGGGTAATGCTATGATACCCACAATGATTCCGGCTATCAAGTCGGCTCTGAAGTCATCTTTGGAATAATTTCCTTTTTTGAACAACTCCAGAATTTTAGGTTTGAATTCAATTTGGAATTTGGTTTTCATAAACATCTATCTTTTAAAAAAAACGGGCGCAAAGATATAAATTTATCGATATCTTTTGATATGGATATTGCTACCTATATTAAAAAAGGTATTTTCTTCTTCTATGTGCAGTCCTTTGAGAGCCTTGTCACGTCCAATCTTTTCAGCGTGAATCCTTCTACCTGAGCTGCTGTCAATGAAAAACAATATCCCCGGCACACTCCCTTCCCGGGTAAACCCAATGGCGTCATAGGAGTCGCCTTCAGACCATTCCCTGTCAGAATAGGTAAGGATATTGAATGGAGGAACTATTTTGCAAAGTCTTATGAATCCTTCAGTTATCTTGCCCATTGCACCGATGACATTTGTTCCTGCTAATGAGGCGTACCTTTCGAAATTGTAGGTAATACATGATTCATCCTTGACAGAACCTTTGGAAAAGGAGGCTACTGCCACAAGTTCAGGTGTTACATCCATTTGCGTCTCAGAAGCAGATGTTTTTACCCTTCTGAACAGGCCCATGTAGGTGTCGGCTTTGGTACTTCCGTAGATGTGGTTCTTTTCAAGAAAGGCCTTTGCCTTTGGGGCCTCAATCTTCCTGCATGCACAATTTCTCGCAAAAATCTTTCTTCCCTGTCCCAAAGCTGCAATGATCCTACCCTTTATGATTAGATTTTTGCCCTTCCACAGATCTTCATATATGAAATGGACCTTGCAGGGGAAGAGCTGCTCTCTGATCTGTGTCGCTTTACAGGGAGTCATACTACGATATGATTCGCTTCCCACAGGGATAAAACATTCATTTTTTTCTCTTATGAAGCAAAAGCCGAGGATTTCTCCGGATGTCGTTTCGGTAGCAATAGAAGTTATAAAATTGATTATTTCAAAATAAAAGCTGTTCATTCCACAAAATTAGTATTTTTGCAAAAATATAATACTAATCAATAATGAAGAAACTAATATATGTAGTTGTTGCCGCTTTGCTTATAGTGGCAACAGGTTGTAAGAAAACAGAAAGTGGTAATCCTGAACTGTCATTGAATATCACTTCGATATCAGCTCCGGCCGATGGTATGGAGGCGTCGATTCTTTTCGAAGTGAAGAATGGAGTTGCTGGTGAATCAGTCTCTGTTGAATATCCTTCTGAATGCAGTTGGATTTATGGACTTGAATATGACAAATCCGACAAAGGAAACATCAGCTTCAAGATACAGAAAAGCTATGAAGGTCTTTCCCGCTCTGTAGATATGGTGGTATCATATCCAGGGGTAGAGAGTGTAGTTGTGAAGATCAGCCAGGAAGCTGGAACACCTCTCCCTTTTACCATCACCATTAAGGAGGTCACCCCTACAAACATTCGTGCAGAAGTATCTGCAAAGGATGCAGGTGTAAGCTATATTGCGATGGTTTCCACCAAATCATCAATGGAAGAAGAGGGACTCTATATAGATGACGATGCCCTTTTTCAGGATGACATGGAGTACTTCAACTATTTGGCAGACCTTTATGAAAGATCCATAGAGGAGCAGATGACACATCATATCCATACAGGTGTCTATACTCTTGACTATTTTGCAAGACAGGATGGCAAGGAGTATGTCGTATATGCATACGGTATCGATCCTCAGACTCTTGAAAGGACGACGGACATTATGAGGGTGGATGTCATGACCGAAAAACAGCAGATGATAGATGCTAAGTTCGATATCAATGTCGAGATGGATGGCTGCGATGTCTTCGTAAAGCTCAACACCCAGCACAACGGATACTATTACATGATGGTTATGGAGTGCAGCTATTTCGACAACTTCCCTGGAATGACCCAGGAAGAGGTGGTTCGTGATATTTGGGTTACCAACCTGTACAACTATACAGTGGCTTACGGAATGACTTTGAGCCAGTTTATAGCAATGTACTGTAAGAGCGGCTCAACTCTGGAAGCACAGTACTCAGCCAAAGCTTCTACTGACCATGTGGTTATTGCCTTTGCAGTGGATGACCAGACCGGCCTTCCATGCTCGGAACTTTCCAAGGAGTATTTCACTACTTTTACACCCGATCCTTCTGACATCCAGATCAAACTAACAGTATCAGATATCACTGCATACTCTGTACATGTGAAGGTGGAACCTTCTAACAACGACCCTTACACTGCGGGAATCTATCCTGCTGACCGTGTGGATGGAAAGAGCGAAGATGAAATTTTCCAGTACATGTCTACAGAATCATACCTAAATGAAATACAGGGCGGATTTGAAGAGTCAATGTCTGGTCTTGAAGCCAATACCGACTATTATGTGATAGCGTGCGGATATAAAGGCGGTGTACGTACATCATCTCTATTCAAGGTGCCCTTTACCACTAAGGAAGCATCTACTGCAGATATTCAGGTTAATGTTGATTGCAGCAAGTACTGGTCTATGAAGGAGCTTGCAGAAGCAGATCCATATTTCAAAGATTTCACAGAGGATGCTGTTGTTCTTGTTCAGTCATCTTTGGAACCTGAAGGTACTGAAGGAACCATCTATTTTGCTATCTTGGTTGCAAATTCAATCATCGGTGATACAGATGAATCTAATGTCGACTATCTTCTCGGAAATGGTCCCAGCGAAGAGATGGAATTGTATACACTCGATTTTGATGTAGAATATGTGGCCATTTCTATTGCTTCTGATAAGGATGGAAACTTGGGTAAACTCAGATATCAGTATTTCACATTGAAAGAGAGTGGTGTAAACCATAATGTCGATGAACTTTTGGGTATGCTCCAGAGTCCGGCCAAGGTCTTCTCTGCAGATGTTATGGAGAGCTTTAAAAGTGCTTCTTTGAAAAAAAATAATCAAAAAATGCTTCATAAATTTGCATTTTAGAAAAAAAGGAGTACCTTTGCAGTCCGTTTGAGAATAGCGGACATGATTCGTTAGCTCAGTAGGTAGAGCACAACACTTTTAATGTTGGGGTCCTGGGTTCGAGCCCCAGACGGATCACAGACCGGTCTGAATAGATCGGTCTTTTTTGTTTTTATCCATGCTGCTTAAAATTTTTTATATATTTGCACTATTATTAAGAAATTAAAATCAAATACAATGTCTAGAAATTATTTTTTGTCTTTTGTCACTATCCTTGCTACGCTTTTTTTTGTATCATGTAAGGAAAAACCGACAGGAAATGGGGACTCTGAAGTGGTGCTCTCTATGAGTGAAGTCAATGTTGACGGCGCTGGAGAGATGAATATTTCAGTAGCTTTCCAAATAAAAAATCCTGTCGAAGGTCTCTCTCTCTCTGCAGAAGTAAAATCAGGAGCAGAGTGGATTAACAATCTCAAAGTAACAGATGGAAGTGAGGGCTACATCTCTTTTGATGTGCTTCGCAATGAAGAAAATGAAGTCAGAAGTGGTGAAATTAGCGTCAGTTACGACCAGACGAACTATTTTATCAAGGTTTCTCAGGATGCCGGTACTCCTTCGCCTATAAAAATTGAGGTTTATGATATTACCACTACTACATTCACCGCTCACATAAGTCCGCGTGATAAGAATATGACCTACTTCTATTTCCTTCAGCCACAGGATTATGCCGAAGAGAACGGACTTAATAATGACGATGATGCTCAGTATGAGGATGACCTTACCTTTATAAAAAACATGGCAGCTCAGTATGCTTCACAGGGTCTTACCATTGATGATATATGGAAGATATGGACACGCCAGGGGGATACTATACGTCTCTATGATGGTGAAAGGGCAAACAGACCTCTCCAGCTCTATGCATATGGAGTAGATCCTGAGAATGAATGGGCAAGGACTACAGAAGTTATCAGAAATAACTTTACTATGGGTGATTATCCTTCTATCGATGCGACTTTCGATATCGTGGTATCCTGTGATGGTCCTGAGGCTTCAATAAGTGTAACCCCGTCGATTACCGGTCCCTATTCTGTGGATGCATATATGACTGACAAGCTTGACAAGGATGAAATAGATTATGCAGAATATATCAAGTCAAACTGGCTGAACCTTGTCAACTACTACAAATCACAGGGCTATTCGGTCTCTCAGATTATAGATGAGTTCTGCTCAACCGGAAATACTGTCTACAAAGTGAGTCTTAGGGCTGAAACCAATTATGTAGCTGCTGCATTTGCAGTTGATCCTGAAACCGCAATCTTCTATTCTGATATCGCTCTTGAGAAATTTACCACAGGTACTGTAAAACCTTCTGATAATGTAATCGATCTTGATGTTAAGAATATTACCATGCGTTCGGCAACCCTTATCATGAAACCGTCAAACAGTGATACTTACGCAGCTGCAGTAGTTGAAACAGAATTGGTAAAGGGAATGGATGACATGGGTATCAGAACATATATCCTTGACAACTACGCTCTGAGTGAACTCTCCGGTGATGTTGAATTTGAGATGAAGAATCTCGATCCTAATACTGAGTACTATTTCGTGGCATTCGGATACTATGCATCTTCTCCCACTACACAGCTCTATAAGACGACATTCAAGACTCTCGAAGGATCTGACGCTAATTTTACAGTCTCTATGTTCGTTGATTTCTATTGCAATATGGACGATGTTGTAAAAGTTGATGAATCATGGGGTGGCTACGAAGACTCCGGAGATTGTTTCGCATATGTAAACGGAACATGTGAAGGAGCTGAGATTGTGAAGTGGTACAATCAGATCTATTTCTGGCCTTCAGATATTTTAGATATCGATTTGATCACCCAGGATGTGCTGGGCGGTGGTGTTAAACCTATCCCTGATATCTTCATTTTCTACTATGGTGATTCATATATTTGTCTTGCAATAGGAGAAGATGCCACCGGAGCAAGGTCTCCTCTGTTTATCGGAGAACCATTTACTCTTACCGCGGATGGAGCACAGGCTGATAAAGCTTCGGATATAGTAGATCTCCTGAATAGTCTATATGCGGCTCCTGCCAGGGCCATTTCTCATTCTACTATGAAGAAGGTTGAGAATGCACTTATCTCTTCTAAACCTATTGAAAGGGTTACTGTTAAGAGGGCAGAAAGTACTACTGAAGAGATTGTAGCCTCATTCAGTAAGGAAATAAAGATGAGACCTTATGTGAAATAACATAGTAAATAATAATTTATAAAAGAGTGAAAAGATTTTTCCTTTTCACTCTTTTTTATTAATTTGTCTCTATTTCAAAAATATTGTATAAATTAGCTGCTGTTAAACAATTAATATACAAAAGAATGAGGCAAATTTTATTAAAAATCACAGTATTTGCTTTTTCTTTATTGCTTATTTATGCATGTAAAGAAAAATCTATTTTAACGCCAAAAATCAATGTAGGAATGACTCAAGTTGTCGTTTCTGAACAGGGACAGGATGTTTTCATCCCATTCGTTATAGATAATCCTGTTAGCGGAGTCTCTTTGTCCTATTCGATATCAGAGGTTCAGTGGATTTCGGACCTTGTGGTTCCTCAAGGGGAGAAGGGAGAGATCTCTTTTAAAGTTGCGAAAAATTCAGATTTATCAGGCCGCTCCGCTTCTATTGTACTCTCGTATCAGGGAGCTGAGAATGTGACGATTCAAGTGAACCAGCCCGACTCTTCGCCTGCACCTTTTGAAATAGATGTAAAGGAGTCATCGTATACATCGGTAAAAATAGATATTTTCCCCCAGGACAAGCAGATGAACTATATCTTCTCTTTCATGGAAAAGAAGGAGGGAGAGGAGTCACTTTCCGATGACGAACTTTTTCAGGCTGAGATGCAATTTTTCGAAAATCTTGCAAAGGAGTATGGTATGTCCATGGATGCTCTTATGGACTACTACCTCTCTCAAGGAGATACTACAGGTGTATCATTGGAATATTTTCCCGGGAAAAACATAGAAATTTTCGCATATGGTCTTAAGAATGATGGAGGATGGACGCGAACCACGGATATCGTACGAGTGGAAGCATCCACTCAGGCACTGCCATTTATTGATGCTACTTATGATATGGAGGTAGAGGTAAACGGTCCTGAAGCATCAATTAAGGTCACTCCTTCCAACGACTCTCCTTATTTTGTTTCAGTTTACGATGCGCAGGAGGTGGAAAATTCAGGTATGTCGCTGGATGATTTCGCAATGGCGAAATGGATAGGAACGGTGAATACATATAAATATTATGGTTTTTCTATT
>JAQXKS010000028.1 GCA_029010575.1 Bacteroidales bacterium
TGTGAAACAATGATTTTTTGTATCTTCGGGGGCGGCAAATGCCGTCCCCGATGGGGTGTGCAGAGGGGCTTGCCCCTTGCCTTATTGGGGAATTTTCAGCGATACGTAGTATTGCGGCTCGGAAAATTCCCTAATAAGCTACGGTATTTTCTCCGTAAATACCCTGCGGCGTGTCGTCCGTCTGCCCGTCTGCCTTTCGGCTATGGCTGTCCCTGCCGTCTGCTTACCCGTATAACCCCACCTTATTATTTTTCCCTTTCGGTCGGTGGTGGGCGGCGGGGCGGTCGTTTCCGTTTTCAAAGGCTCTTTTGCACGGGGCGG
Organism: Bacteroidales bacterium; assembly: GCA_029010575.1. Taxonomy (GTDB): domain Bacteria; phylum Bacteroidota; class Bacteroidia; order Bacteroidales; family UBA932; genus Coprenecus. The sequence continues at coordinate 322 of JAQXKS010000028.1, forward strand.
TCGGATACAAGGTTTTCCCGATAAATACGCTCGCAGCGAAGCGAGAGGAAGATTTATCGGGAAACGGCGCAGCCGCCTGACCTTTTAGCCGACATAAAGCCCCGTGCTTGCTTTGCCTTTGTAAACGGAAATGATTGCTCCGCTTTCCTCTGAAAAGAGGAATAGAACCTGCAATATATATCACCATAGTGATAGGTTTGCATGTTTGCATGCTGGTATGCTGGTACGTTTGCATGTTGGTATGTTGATATGTTGGTATATCATCATGCTTTCCAACGGCTGTTGGGCTTGCCGTCCGAAACAACCGACACGAACACCGTCGTTTTTTCTTTTCGCCCGTGCATAATCCTCTCCAACAACACTTTGCGGACTTTCGCCGCCCCGAACGATTCGATACGGAAAGCGAGGGTGGCTATCGTTTCAAGGTTGTAAACCTCTATGCTGTATCTGTCCGATATGCAGATAATGCGCTTTATGTCATATATACTCAAAACTCCGCTTTTGCAGAGTGCCTTTATCCCTGCCCGAACCGTCGGGGCGATAACCCCGAACAGTTCGCAGATTTCCCACTCGGTCATGGCGATTGCACCTATATCGCTCGGCAGGAAGATATTGCCCTGCTCGTCCATCGTGATAATATTCCTTTCTTCTTTCATCGGTATTCTGTTTTTAATTAGATGGCTCGGCAGATATTCTTCTCCATATCTTCCAACTTGTGCGACAAGGTTTCCATGTCTTGGCTTATCTTCTGGGCGGTGATTTTGGCGTAAATTTGGGTGGTCTTTATGTTGGTATGCCCTAAAAGACGGCTCACCGTTTCGATGGGTACACCGTGCGATAAAAGTACGGTCGTAGCGTTCGTGTGGCGTGCCACATGGTAGGTCAAACGTACCTTGAAACCACATTGTCTGCCTATCTCTTTAAGTATCTTGTTGCAACTTCCGTTACTCGGAACGGGGAAAACATGACCGTCCCTTGCCAGTCCCTTGTACTTTTCGATGATACGTTTGGGAACGTCCAAAAGGCGGATGTTCGATTCGGTGTTGGTCTTCTTTCTTCGGGTGATTATCCAAAGATTGCCGTCGAAGAATGTTTGCAGGCGGTCGGTGGTGAGGTTCTTCACGTCCGAATACGCCAAACCCGTGAACACAGAAAAGACAAACAAGTCTCGTACAAGTTCATGGGTGGCGTTCTTCATGGGTGCATCCATGAGCGTCTGTATCTCCGTTTGGGTGAGGTAGCCCCTGTCCACGTTTTCAGGAGAGTTGATATATCCGGCAAAGGGATTGAACGGCAAACGCCCGTCGTTTCTCGCTATCGAAACGATGTGTTTCAACACAATCATGTAGCCCCACACGGTATTGGTGCGGCATTTCTTCTCCGTGCGCAAAAAATACTCGAAATCGTTGATGAAAGTAAGATTGAGTTCCTTTAACGGAATGTCCTCTCGCTTGTAGGTGTGCGGGATAAACTCATGTAGATGTTTGCAGACGGTTATATACCGCTGGAATGTTCCCTTTGCCCTGCTGTGCCCGACTTTCTTCTCAAATTCGGCGTTGTGCTGCTCGAACAGCTTTAACAAGGTTTCCTGCTTGATGCCGATACCGAGATAGGCGTCTTTGAGTTTGGCGGCGGTAACATAACCGTCCGTCTGCATTAACTCTTGATAGCGGCGGTTTACCTCCACACGGATTTTATCTACTGCAAGGTTGATTCTCTGCGCTTCGACGCTCTTGCCCGAAGCACGGCTGTTCTTCACGTCCCACAAGCGTGGGGGAACGTCCATCTTGCAACTGAACTGTTTAATCTCGCCGTCCACCGTGATACGGCACATCAGAGGCAGGTTGCCGTTAGGCTTCTCGCTGCCTTTCTTCACGTAAAATAATACCTTGAATGTACTACGCATAACTCACTCCTTTTTTTGGTTACAAAATTAGTTCTTAGTGAGTTACCGACAGTTATGTAAATCAACGCAAAACGCAGAAAAAGAACCTTTTAGCAAGAAATTTGCACCCGTTACGGGAGTAACGAGGTGGTAACTGAACTTCTGCACCGTTTGGCTTCGAGGTGGTATTTCGTTGGCTCTGCCCCATAGAAAAACAAAGCGTAACGAACGCTCTATCAGCCAATTCGCTACGCTTTGCTCTAATTTACTTTTTCGCTATGTGTTTATTTTATAAGTGCCGGGAAGAAGCTTGTAATTGTCATAGGGAGCATATAATGTGTAATTGCAAATGGTAAAGGGTTTGGATGTTACGTCGGTATAATCAGACATCTGCAAGTTTACAGCCATCACTTTGTTATTGTCATCAAGATATGATGCATTGACAATGTAAGTGTCAGCACCCAATTCAACGTCACGAGTAATGAGAGCATGTCCGTAAGCGCTCAGGTACTGGAGTTTTACCTGTCCTTTGAAGTTGATACAATGTGTAAGACCGATTTCGTCTGTCAGGATAGCCTCTATTACAACGTTTTCACCATCCCTTGTAATAGTGATATCTGCATCCTGCATATATGCTGATCCTGCAAGAGCATCTCCGGCATCATTTACAAGAAGCCAACGAGTCATGTCAATATCCAGATCATCATAGGTATAGTGACCTTCAGGAATGGGAATATTGTCGTAATCTCCGGTAGGTTCAATATCTGAATGGAAGTCTATACGATAATACTGTGTTGATGGCAGGAGTGATGAGTCGTCACCAATTTCTCCATCTGTAAGATAAATGGCATAGTTAGCCTGAAGAGAATTTCTTCCGCTGAAGAAAGCACCTACAACTGTAGTTGCCACCATTCTTTTATCGTAAGGGTTGAAAGTCTGCTGGAGTAATACCTCTTTTTCAATAACCAGACTGTCTTCGTATGTATATCTGAAGTAAAGTTTTGCTTCTCTCTCTTCCTTCAGCTCATTTGCCTGGGCAAAGAACTTAACGATATTTGGAGTAGAGTAATCAAAATCCTTCACCCATTCGCATTCTGTCTCAATGGAAACAGTTGCTTTTTCAACAGGATTTTCAACAGAGTAAGAGATTTCATAATTACCACCTTCAATTGCAACCTCTATAATAGGATTTGAGATTGTAACAACGGGGGTCTTCTGAGGTTCTGGTTCCGGTTCCGGTTTGTTTTTGTTACATGATACAGACAGTAACGTCACCATGGTGACTGTCATAACTAATGAGAAAAAGCGTTTCATATTGCTATGCATTATTTAGATTTTGCATGCAAAGTTAAATATGGCAATAATGAAAATGCAAATTCTCTTTTTACCATTCAGGCAATTTTGTCCTTTTGGGAAAGAGAAGCTCTGAATTGCGACGGTGAGAAACCTGTAGCTGCTGAGAATAATCTGTAAAATGTTGATATTGAGCCGAATCCCAAATCGTCAACAATTGCTTTCATGGGAATGTCATTATCCTTTTCAGAGAGAATCTTTATAGCCTCCTCTATTCTGAAAGTATTGATGTAGGCCAAAAACGACATATCTGTATACTTGTTGATAATGTTGGTGAGATATGTTCTATTTGTCGAGAGCAGAGATGCCACCTTGTCTCTGGTAAGGTTCTTTTCTCTGTAGATATGTTCTTCCCTCATGAGTTTTTCAAGAGCGCTAAAGAGTTCCTCCATCTTTTTATCAGCGATAGAAGATCGGCTATTATTAGATAGATCGGTCTCTTCCTGGGTCTGAGTCTGAGTCTGAGTCACAGTCTCACTCTCAGTCACAGCATCACTCTTAGTCTCGATGTCTCCTTTTATAATTTGACGGACAGAAATAAACCTCTCTCTCTTTTCAGAAAGCATCCTTAAGAGTTCTTTCTCTCTTTTCTTATAATAGATACGCACTAGTATTCCCACTGTCAGGAGGAAGAGCGTTATGGCAATAACAATTATCGTTGCCCTCTTTTTGATGATGACAGATTTTCCCTTGATATCCTTTACCTCCTTTTCATACTTGTCCCTCGCATAGGAAAATTTCATATCTGCAACATCTCTTTCTACTCTGTAGTTGAAGATACTGTCAACATCGTGACGGTAGAGGGAGGTATAATAACAGAACTTTTCACTGTCGTTCATCAGGGAACATGCGTTGGCAGCAGCCTGATAAAGCAGATATCTGTTAATGGAGTTAACATTGGTAGTGGAGTTTTCTATCCCCTCCTCGAAGAGCTTGAGTGCATTGGAATAGTCCCCTTCTGTCATGTACCACTTGCCGTAACTCAGAAAGAGTTCCAGATTGGTAAAACGGCAGTCCTCGGTAACCTCGGCAAGAGCCGTATCATAATACCTTTTGGCATCGTCTCTTCTGCCCATGCTGAAAAGAATATCTCCGATAAGGGTATTTACCTCCCCGTCATCTTTGAATTCCTTATCATGCTTATATGCTATCCGGACATATTCGAGAGCTTTGTCATAATCCTTCAGGATATAGTACATGTGGGCCATTCCCAAGGCTCCGGAATATATCATGTAGATATTGTCACTCTTTACCCCTTTGTTATACACAGCCCGGGCATATTCAAGACCATCCGGATCCTTTCTGACATAATATGCTACGGTAAGGTTATAGTTGAGTATTGTTGACAAGGTATCATTCTGCAGCAGTTCAGAATACTTCAATCCCTCAAAAAAATGGTAAATAGCGTCCTTGGTTCCGACATTGCTATATAACTCGTCAATACCCAACGCGTTATGCATTGTAGCCAATGCCCAGTAATCTTCTTGTTCTACAGCCAGATCGTAGACCTTGTCAAAATAGAATTTCATCGAGTCAGGCTGGGGTGGAGTCAGATAGACATATCCCTGTCCCTGATAGACCAAAGAGGCTACGTAATATGACGGGTATAAGTCGGGATCCGAAAGTGTTTCAAGTCTTCTGGCATATATCATCCCCGTGTCGTAGTTCTTGAGCATAAAGAATGTGCGTGTCGAATCCCTAAGACCGACAAGCCTGCGCTCTGTCAACTCATCCCTATGCCTGCAACCTATGGAGAGTGTCAGGAGCAGGAGTGAAAATATAATAGGTATTGCTCTGAAACGAGATACTGTCATAAAAGGTAAGTGACCGGCTAATATTATGACCGGCCACTTGGTATTTAATTTATAAATCCGATTTTTCTTATTTGAAAGATTCGATATCCTCCGGACAGAAGTCTGCGATGTACTGATATCTTTCCATGTTCCATGCAGCAGCCTTCGCTGTATAGATTCGCGCTGAAGCAACGAAGTCTTCTGACTTGGCTGCATCGAATATGAGAAGATAGGACATAATAATATGTGCTGCCATCTCTACAAGTCTGCGTGCGTGGAAATCGATATATGAAGCATCTTTTGAAGTAACCAATGCACATGCCTGTTCGAACTGCTCGGTCATGGCAACGAGTTTTGCCTTCTGAGCTGCAAAACGAGGATCCACTTCAATCTGTTCATATTCGCGAATCTTGGCAAGATAAGCGCCGGTGGTCACATATCTGATAGCTGCAACTGTCTGAAGCTGTGATGTACCTTCATATATGGTAGTGATACGGGCATCGCGGTAGATTCTCTCTACGGGATATTCTTTCATGAATCCCGAACCTCCGTGGATCTGGATTGCATCGTAAGCATTCTGGTTACAGTATTCACTTGCCATCATCTTGAGTACAGGGGTGAACATATCAGCCCACTTAGAGTAGAGTTTGAACTCTTTTCTCTCTTCAGGTGTAAGGTTTCTCTCCTGAGAGATGAGTGAATATGCCTTGTACACATCAACGAAACGGGTTGTTTCATAAAGGATTGCACGCGAAGCCTGGAGCTTTGCTTTCATTACGCCAAGCATTTCGTACACAGCCGGGAAATCTATGATCGCCTTTCCGAACTGACGGCGTTCCTGAGCATATTTGTATGCTTCACGGTATGCAGCTTCAGATATACCTACAGACTGCGCACCTACACCGAGTCTGGCTCCGTTCATCAAGGACATAACATATTTGATAAGACCGAGCTTGCGTTCACCTACCAGTTTTGCGGGAGCATTCTTGAACACGAGTTCGCAGGTGGGTGAGCCTTTGATACCGAGTTTGTTCTCAATACGGCGCACAGTCACACCTCCCCATTTCTGGTCGTGTACGAAGTAAGAAAGACCACGTCCGTCCTTGGTTCCCTCTTCACTGCGTGCAAGCACGAGTTTAATCTGCGCATCACCATTGGTAATAAAACGTTTTACACCGTTGAGAAGCCACATTCCCTTCTCTTCGCACCATTCTGCCTTGAGCATTACAGCCTGAAGGTCACTACCGGCATCGGGTTCAGTAAGGTCCATTGAACATGTCTCTCCAGCATTGATTCTTGGAAGGAACTCATCCTTAAGTTCTTCCGAACCGAATTCATGGATTGTCTCAGCACAGTCCTGAAGACCCCAGATATTTGCAAAACCTGCATCTGCACGTGCTATGAGTTCAGCTGACATGACATAGGGAACCATGGAAAAGTTAAGTCCGCCATACTGACGGGGAAGAGACATTCCATAGACACCTGCCTGAGTAAGAACGCGCTGGTTTTCTGCAGTTCCTGCAGCATAAGTAACACGGCCGCCTTCACATACAGGGCCATCGTGGTCTACCTGTTCGGCATTGGGGGCGAGAGTTTCACCGCAGATCTCTCCGATGATTTCCATCACCTTGTCGTAAGAATCAATAGCATCGTCAGCATCTGCCGGTGCATAGTCAAACTGACCATAATCCCTGAAATTCTGCTCTTTCAGCTCAACGATCTTCTTCATCAAAGGATGAGAGAAGACGAATTTCAAATCACTGTTATCTGTATAGAAGTTTGCCATATTATTTACTGTTTTGTTTGTAAGATTTGATGAATGCGGGGATTACCTCATTCAAATCACCGACGATAGCATAATCCGCTATCTTGTGGATTGGAGCTTCAGGATCACTGTTAATAGATATAATCATGGCTGACTGGTCCATGCCAGCAGTATGCTGGATCTGTCCTGAAATACCACAAGAGATAAAGAGCTTGGGTCTTACAGTTACACCTGTCTGACCGATCTGACGCGCATGGTCAGCAAATCCTGCATCAACTGCAGCACGCGAAGCACCTACTTCAGCTCCAAGTGTCTTTGCCAGTTCAAAGATAAGATTGAAATT
>JAQXKS010000029.1 GCA_029010575.1 Bacteroidales bacterium
ACACTGCACCAGTCGAATTCTACCGAGCTGCCGATTCTGTATGCTCCTGATCCAAGGACGATTATCGATCTTCCGTCACCCTTGTAATCGACATCTGATACTGTTCCGTTGTATGTGAGATAGAGGTAGTTGGTCTGGGCAGGGAACTCGGCTGCGAGAGTATCTATCTGCTTTACGACGGGAACTATTCCCAGTCTCTTACGCAATTCCCTTACTTTGAGGACCATATCCTCTGTATCTATTCTGTCCTTGAGCACGAATCTTCCTATTTGGAAGTCTGAGAAGCCCTCGCCTTTAGCCTTCCTGATAAGGGCCTTGGGGAGTTCCTCCAGTTCGTTGTATTTAGAGAGCTCTTTGGAGGTGTTGACGATATTTACCAGTTTATCGAGGAACCATCTGTCGATTTTGGTGAGCTCATGAATCTGGTCTACTGTGTATCCTGCCTGTAAAGCTTTGGATATTACGAATATACGATTATCTGTCGGTTCTCTGAGCGCCTTGTCGATATCGGGAATGACGATCTCTTTGTTCGCTGTGAATCCGTGAGCACCCTGGCCTATCATGCGAAGACCCTTCTGCAGTGCCTCTTCGAATGTGCGTCCAATCGCCATGATCTCTCCGACAGATTTCATTGACGAACCGAGTTCTCGGCTCACTCCCTGGAATTTGGAGAGGTCCCAACGCGGTATTTTGCATACTACGTAGTCGAGGGCAGGCTCGAAGAATGCAGGGGTGGTCTTGGTAATGGAGTTCTTCAGGTCGAAGAGGCCGAAGCCTAATCCGAGCTTGGCAGCGATGAATGCCAGGGGATAACCTGTCGCTTTGGAGGCCAATGCCGATGAACGGCTCAGGCGGGCGTTCACTTCAATTACCCTGTAGTCTTCGGAGTTGGGGTCGAATGCGTACTGGACGTTACATTCTCCGACGATACCTATATGTTTTACGATCTTTATTGCAAGCTCGCGGAGCAGGTAGTATTCTCTGTTTGTAAGAGTCTGCGAGGGGGCAACGACAATGGATTCACCGGTGTGGATTCCAAGAGGGTCGAAGTTCTCCATGTTGCAGACTGTGATACAGTTATCAAAACGGTCTCTTACTACCTCATATTCAATCTCTTTCCAGCCTTTAAGCGACTTTTCCACCAGCACTTGGGGCGAGTATGAGAATGCTTTGTCAGCCAGAGTCCTGAGTTCCTCTTCGTTGTTGCAGAATCCGCTTCCCAATCCTCCAAGGGCGTATGCTGCCCTTATGATTACAGGGTAGCCCAGGTTGGCCGCTGCCTCCACGGCATCTTCGATGTTCTCTACTGCATGACTCTTGATGGTCTTGACATTGATCTCGTCAAGTTTATTGACAAAGAGCTCTCTGTCCTCTGTATCCATTATCGCGCGGATGGGGGTTCCAAGGACCTGGACGTCGTATTTTTCCAGGATACCTGCCTTGTAAATAGCCACACCGCAGTTCAGGGCTGTCTGTCCGCCGAATGCCAGAAGTATTCCCTGAGGTCTCTCTTTCTTGATTACTTCCTCTACGAAGAAAGGGGTTACAGGGAGGAAATAGATTTTGTCTGCTATTCCTTCCGATGTCTGGACTGTTGCAATATTGGGGTTGATGAGGATGGTTTCAATACCCTCTTCCTTCATTGCCTTGAGTGCCTGAGATCCTGAGTAGTCGAACTCTCCGGCTTCACCGATTTTCAGTGCACCGCTACCCAGAAGCAATACTTTCTTTATTGTCTTTTCTGTCATATTAGAGGAGTTTAAGGAAGTTTTCAAAAAGGAATTGTGTATCTGTCGGGCCACTGGCTGCCTCGGGGTGGAACTGGGCTGAGAAGAATCTTCCGTTGCGGTGTCTGATTCCCTCGTTGGTTCCGTCATTCATATTTATGAAAAGTGGTTCCCAATCTGAGCCGATAGTACTGCAGTCCACTGCAAAGCCGTGGTTCTGTGATGTGATGAAACATCTGTTGGTTCCAACCATTCTTACGGGCTGGTTATGTCCGCGGTGACCGTATTTGAGCTTGAAGGTGGATGCGCCTGCCGCAGTAGCCAGAAGCTGGTTTCCCATACAGATTCCAAAAATGGGCTTTTCGTTCTCCATCGCCTTGCGGATGTTCAGGACAGCCTGATTGCACAGGGCAGGGTTACCGGGACCGTTGGATATGAAGAGCCCGTCATAGGGTATCTGGTTGAAATCATAATTCCACGGTACGCGTATTACTTCGGTGTTCCTATCAGAGAGGAGACACCTTATTATATTATATTTGACACCGCAGTCGACCAATACGACTTTCTTTCCTTTAGGATTACCGTATCTTATAATCTCTTTGGTACTTACAATATCAAGCTGGTTTTCTGTATTGGGGTCGTATGATGGAGCCGGAGTACATCCTTCCGCGGTGATGGTTCCGAGCATCGATCCCTCTTCTCTGAGTACCTGTGTCAGGGCGCGTGTGTCTACTCCGAAGATTCCGGGAATCTTATGTTCCTTAAGCCACTGATCCAGGCTCTTGACTGCGCTCCAATGGCTGTAGTTGAATGAGTAGTCAGAGATTACCACTCCTCTGACATGTATTTTTTCAGACTCGAAAACATCTGAAAGTCCGTCAGTTACCTTTGATGCAGGAACACCGTAATTACCTACGAGCGGATATGTTACACAGAGTATCTGTCCTGAGTATGATGGATCTGTCAAAGACTCCGGATAGCCTACCATTGCGGTGTTGAAAACAACCTCTCCGGAAGATGAGCCTTCATAACCGAAAGAAAAGCCTTCTATTTCAAGGCCGTTCTGAAGATGTAAAATAGCACTTTTCACGCTGAAAAATTTTATGTTGTATATCCTGCAAATATAGTCAATTTTGCTATTTTTGCATAATAGAATTGATAATATACTCTTCAAATGAAAAAATACCAAGTATTGTCTATATTGGTCCTCTTGTTTTCTGCTTTTTCCATCAAGGCTGTGGCGCAGCAGGAGAAGAGTGCGTATGTGATTGATATAAAACAGGATATTGATAAGTCTTCAGCTCACAAGCTCAGACTGGGGCTTGAGAAGGCACGTGAGATGGATGCAGATTTCGTCATTCTCCACCTTAATACCTATGGCGGCGCTGTGGATGCTGCCGACTCTATGCGAGCAATGATTATGAACTTCCCCAGACCTATCATCTCTTTCATTGATATACAGGCCTGTTCAGCTGGAGCGCTTATAAGCATAGCGTGTGATTCTGTCTATATGAACCATGGCTCTACTTTCGGGGCTGCCACTGTGGTGAACGCCTCCGGTGAGGTTATGCCTGACAAGTATCAGGCCTTTATGAGGGCGATGATGCGCTCTACTGCCGAGTCCCATGGACAGAAGGAGGGCAAATGGCATAGAGATCCCGATATTGCGCAGAGAATGGTGGGTGTCGACAGCGTCCTAAGTTTCACACCGACAGAGGCAATTAAGGCTGGATACTGTGAAGGTATTGCCGAGAGTGTAGAAGAGGTGGCTGGCAGGCTCGGTGTCTCTCCGAATAGTGTACACAAGATGGATCTCTCTGTAATCGAGAAGATTATCCTCTTCCTGATGGCTCCTTTCCTCCAGTCGATATTTATTATGATGATCTTTATGGGAATCTATTGGGAGTTCAAGACTCCTGGAATAGGCCTTCCTACCGTAGTGGCTGTCGCAGGTGCGTTGCTCTACTTCGCTCCTTTGTATATAGAAGGGTTGGCGATGAATTGGGAGATCGTTCTCTTCTTTGCGGGGCTTATTCTGATAGGAGTGGAGATTTTCGTCATTCCCGGTTTCGGTGTGGCAGGTATTTCTGGTATTATAGCGATAGTTTCAGCCCTTGTTTTCGCAATGGTGGACAATGAAATTTTATATCGCGGTGATTCTCTTGATCTGATTCCTCTGATAAGACCATTTGCACAAGTTCTGTTTTCGTTTATTGCGGCATTCGCACTTTCGCTATGGCTTTTCGCCAGATTTGTTCCTTCTGGAAGAATTCCCCATATCGCTCAGAATGAAAGTATGGATGTTGATAAAGGTTATGTGGGGGTAGAGGTTTCCGAGCTCGATTCGCTGGTAGGTCAAGTAGTCGTCGCGGCTACTGACATGAGACCTTCGGGCAAAATCCTCTTTGGTAACAGACACTATGAAGCTGCTATGGAGGTGGGTTTTGCCTCTAAAGGTGACAATGTCAGGGTAATAAGAAATGAGGGTGGAAGGCTTTACTGCCTGAGTGAATCATCTTCAATAATCTGAAGCAGGACATCTATGGCCTCTTCCTGAGGTACTGAGCGTCTGACGGCCTGCTGCTTTCTGTAGATGGTCACTTTACCGCGACCTTCTCCTATATATCCGTAATCAGCGTCAGCCATCTCCCCGGGACCATTGACAATACAGCCCATCACTGCGATGGTAATTCCCTTGAGATGGGATGTGCGTTTTTTTACCTCGTTGAATGTGGTTTCTATATCGTAGAGTGTACGTCCGCAACTGGGACAGGCAATGTATTCACACTTGGTGATCCGACGTCTGGTAGCTTGCATAAGATTATCCTTAAATTCTTCTATTTCAGCCTTATCAGGATGATAATCTCCACCTTTGCAAGAGATGGTAAAATCGTCTATTTTCTTCTCCAGCAGGGCAGGGGCTATCATAATGGAGCCTTTAACTATAAACTCTTCATGCGAGGATGCCTTGATATTGAAGCAGGAAGATTTTGAAGTAATTTCAGGAGTGTTTTCAAGGTGCTCAAATCGTGAGAAGTAGTCGGATATTATTCTAGCTACAGGAATTTCATTTACAGGGGGTTCTGTCAAGGAGACGCGTATGGTGTCACCGATTCCCTCAGTCAGCAGTGCAGACAATCCTGCAGCCGATTTGATTCGTCCCATATCTGAGTTTCCTGCCTCTGTGACTCCAAGGTGGAGGGGGTAGAGGACGCCTTGCTCCTGCATCCACCTATTCAGAAGTCTGTATGCCTCTACCATTACAGGGACGTTGCTGGCCTTGAGCGATAGGACAATATTGTGGAAGTCCTCTTCCATACACATCTTTACCCACTCTGTCATTGCCTCCTGCATTCCTTTAGGTGTATTGCCGTAAAGTTCTGTAATTCTGGTTCCTAAAGAGCCGTGATTAATGCCTATTCTGACGGCCGTACCGTGCTTTTTGCACTCTGCGATGAATCTTTTGAACTGGCTTTTGGCCACTTCGTGGTCCTTTGCGAAGTTTCCGGGATTGATTCTCACCTTGTGTGCCACGGAGGCTGCAGCTATTGCAACTTCCGAATTGAAGTGGACATCAGCCACCAGTGGAAGGTCTATGCCCTGAGCTTCGAGTGCGGCTCTGATACGCGAGAGGGATTCTACCTCACGGAGTCCCTGTGTGGTAAGTCTGACTATGGCTGCGCCAGCCTCTTTGAGTGCCTTGCACTGTTTTACGGCAGCTTCTATGTCATTGGTGTCGCAGTTGGTCATACTCTGGACGACTATCGGTCTGACACCGTTTCCTATTATTATATTGCCTACTCTTACAGAAATGTGTTTCATATTTTAAAGTTTTAAATGTACGCCAAGATTTATTCCCGCTCTCCATGGATATGTGTAGAGCCACCAACTGCTGCTCATCCTTTCGGGGTGGTACAACATCGAGAGTGAATAGTTGAACGAGCCTTCGAGGTGAAACTCGACTCTACCCAGAATATAGGCCAGCCCTAGTGTGGCGACAAGCCCATAGTCAAATCTGTTGTCAAAGCAATCAAAACCGTTTGATTTGGTGGTGAAAGCCCTGTATCCGATAAATGGGCCTATTCCGGCAAGAATACGGAAGGATTCTCCTATATCGTAATGAAAAGAGGAGACAAAGGGGATTTCTATGACTGATACCTTCTGTTCAAAATTCTGGTAATTGTATTTGCCGTTTTTGAATCCATACTGGCTGAACTGAATACCGGTCTGCAACCCAAACAGGTCTATCCATCCCCACAAGGGGTTATAATAGGTGTAGAGAAGGGCTAGATTGACGGGGGCAATCATACCTTTGACCTCCAGGTCCGGGCTCATCATTACCCCGGTAAAAGAGAAGTTGTATCTGATTCCTACAAGGTGTTCAGGGTATTTATCATGGATTATGACCTTGACCGTATCCCACTGTATTCCGGGCTCTACGGGCTTGAGTGTATTGTTGTCCTGTGCCTTGAGTCCTATAAGGGAAACAGCTGCCAAGAGTGTTAGCATGGCTGTCAATCTTTTTACCGGGTTGAGTGAGAGATGTTTCATTTGAATAATTCTCCTATATCTATTGACTGGGTAATATCCATGCGTTCAGGAAGATCGAGAATGAAGGCGTTGTTTCCCAGAGATTCGTTGAATTTGTACATAAGCACCTTTTCGGGCTGTCTCTTCTCCAAGATTGAACCGGTATCTATCACTCCGTTTCCGTTGATGTCCCTGGTCAGTCTCAATGAATATTTGCCTGCCTTGAGGTAGGGGAACGAGAGTACTGAGGTCGTGTCGATGAAGTATTTTCTGTAGATCTTGGTCCTTTTTTCATCTACGAGCTCGATGATGTAGCGTCCCTTTTCGATGTTAACTCCATTCACTTCGAGGGTGATTGAACTTAGGTTTTCATCTGTGGGAAGGCTGAATTTCTTTACCAACGAGTCGCAATAGTAGCCGTTGATGTCGCGAAATTGTCTTCCGGGAATCTTTATGGTGTATTCGTTGCCGAGATTCAGTTTTTCTTTCATCCTGATGGTGAAGATCTTGAAGTTGAGAGAATCCTCCTCGACGGTAAACTCCGCGTAAGATTCCTGCTGTCTTGCATTTACACTTTTTATGGTTATAGAGTCAAACGGGGCACTAATCAGAGGTGTATCAAACAGGAGCCTGATTCCGTCCTGGTCAACAGTTTCTGCTGCGAGTTCGAGCTTGTATTTGGCCACAGTGTCGATGACCTCTTTCATTTCACCTTTCTTGTCCTTCTTCATCTTTGGCTTCGGTATCGCCATCTTGAATGTATCTGCCTGTGGAACAAGTATTTTCAGAGAGTCGTCAGTCTTCATGTAGTCAACATATAACATGAGGGTATCTGCCACTGCGCCTTGTTCGTTGATCCAGATGTTAATACTGTCTCTGCTGAAATTATACTCAAAGAGAAGTTTCTCCTGTGGAATTCCCTTGACTCTGATCGAATCGACAATGGGATTAGGGGAAGAGAAGGTCACAAACATCATTCTTCGTGATGTTCTTCCTCTGTTTCTCAGCACATTTTTGGTAGTGAGTTCTCTGAAGAGGGATACTTGGAGCTGTGAAGGGCGTGAGAGGCATCCTACGGTATCTTTCTTGTCCATAGCCAGAAGCTCAGGTGTGTCGAAATGCATTACCGATGAAGGGCAAACGAGTGTGTCTACGAATGCGACTCTTTCCATATCTGGGTCATAGAGGTTGTTATTGTTAAGGTCCTCTATTGCAAAGACTCGAAATAGTGTGTCTGTGGGGAGGTTTCTGACAGCGAAGTATCCCCAGGAGTCTGTTTTGGCTGCTGCTCTTGGCCTGACTTTGTATATTGCCGAGTCTGACGGATCTGTGTGGAAAAGAACTGTTATTCCTGCCAAGGGTAGCATTGTAACTGCGTCTTGTACGGTTCCGCTGACAAATAGAGAGTCTATGACGGGACCTGTAGAGAAGCTGTGGACAAATGGGGGAAACATATTCCCTTCGTTATTGTCCTTGACGGCATCTCCCAACGAGAGTGAGTAGCTCTGATTGGAATCAAGGGGTTCTTGGAAGGTTATGACGACCTTTTTCCCTTTGATTTTGGCCTGAGGTGGCTTTGCCTGTGGAGGGGAGAGAAAGATATTGGTTCCAGGGGAGTTGAGCACTACATATTCGTTGAATTTAAACCATACTTCACTCTTTTTCTTGTCAGTCGGGTGGTTCACTGCGAAGTATGTGGGGCTCATCTCTACAAGCAGAGGGGGCAGGGTGTCCTTGGGGCCTCCCTGTGGTGCTGCCGATGTATTGGCGCAGGAGTGGCTGAATATCAGTGTACTCAATATTGCTAATGCCGTAAGGTACTGAAGCAGGCTCTTATTGTTCATCTTTTATATCTATTCTCTTCACGTTTTCTATTCCTTTTATTTTTCTGATATGCTCCAGAAGTATGTTCAAATCTTCCGTGCTCTTGACATAACAGTCTATGAAGCCTTCAAAGATGTTGTCATGGGTGGCTACCGATATTCTTCTGATGTTGATGTTGAGCATAAGTGTGGTAATTTTAGTAAGCTCGTTGAGTATGCCGATTCTGTCCATACCGAGTATCTGAATTCTGGCAAGGAAAGACTCTACGGTATTCTTGCTCCACTTTGCGTTTACGATTCTGTCTCCCTGTACGGAGGCGAGGTTGATGGCGTTGGGGCAGCTTTTCTTGTGGACTACCACTTCGTGATTGTCATTTATAAAGCCGACTATGGCGTCTCCTGGGATAGGATAGCAGCAGTCTGCGACTCTGTATGTGATTGCTCCTGAGGCAAGGTCTTTGTTTCCATTGATTACAAAATCGCGGTTCTTGCCCAGCTGGTTCTTTATAAGTTCTGTGTAGAGCTGCTCATTAGTAATCTCCTCTTCAGTGGTGTTCTCTTCATTTTTGGAAGAGGAGCTGCTGTCGCTGTTTTTGAAGAGTTTCAGTGTCCAGTAGATAACATTCTTGTTTTGGTTATTCTTTCTGAGGACTTTGTCCAGATCCTTGAGGGAGATCAGGCCTGTGGAGATTTTGTTGTAGAGCTCTTCCTTGGTCTTGACGTTGTACTCCTTAAGGAGCTTGTTAAGGACATTTCTATGCACCTTGACACCGAGTTTAGCTAGTTCATTGTCAAGTATTTCGCGTCCTTTGCGTATGCTGTCGTTGATCTCTTCCTTAAGGTACTCATAGACGTAATTCTTTGCCTTGGGTGTCTTTAGGAAGTCAAGCCACTGGGCCTGTGGTTTCTGTGAGTTGGCGGTGATAATCTCTACCTGGTCCCCGTTCTGAAGGACTTTGGAGAGAGGAACCAGTTTGAGGTTGACCTTGGCGGCGATTGCCCGGTTGCCGATGTGAGAGTGTATGCAGTAGGCAAAATCGAGTGCGGTCGACCCTTTGGGGAGTGATTTGGACTCTCCTTTAGGGGTAAAGACATAGATCTCCTTGCTCAGGAGGGAGTCATGGAATTGGTCGAGGAACTCAAGGGCGTTGGCATCGGGGTTTTCAAGCACATCCCTTACCATATCGAGCCAGTGTTCCATCTCCTTCTCAGAGTTTTTGTCTCCGTGATCTTTGTAGTTCCAGTGTGCCGCAATACCTTTTTCGGCTATCGCATTCATCCTTTCGCTTCTGATCTGTACCTCTACCCATCCTCCTCCGTTGCTCATCACAGTGCAGTGGAGAGCTTCATAGCCGTTGCTCTTGGGTCTTGTTACCCAATCCCTTAGACGGTCAGGCTTTGGGGTATAGATTCCCGTTACCAGCGAATAGATATGCCAGCACTGCGCCCTTTCATCCAAGTCCTCTTTGGGCTTGAAAATAATCCGGGTTCCGCAGATGTCGTATATATCTTCGAATATGACGTGTTTGTGCTCGATTTTATGCCATATCGAGTAGGGGGATTTGGTCCTTCTGAGAATAACGAATTCATATCCAGCATTGGTAAGTGCTTTGGATATGGGCTCTATGAAGTTCTCCATCGCTTCCCCTTTCTCCTTGATGAGGGCATCTGTCTTGGCGACTATCTCACTGTATGTTTCGGGGTATCTGGTTTTGAACCAGATGTTTTCCATTTCTGATTTGATATTGTATAGTCCGAGTCTATGTGCAAGGGGGACAAAGAGATACATGGTTTCACTCAGAATCTTGTCCTTCTTGTACTCGGGCATGGAGGCTATGGTGCGGATGTTGTGAAGTCTGTCGGCAAGTTTGATCAGTACCACACGTACATCGTCATTGAGGGTCAGGATTATTCTTTTGAAGTTTTCTGCCTGAAGGGTTCCTCCGTCATTGTCCATTGCCGCTTTGATCTTGGTCAGACCATCTACCAGTGAGGCAATCTTCTCTCCGAAGAGTCTCGATATATCTTCGACTGTGTACTCTGTATCTTCAACAACGTCGTGTAGCAGGGCTGCAGCAATGGATTTATAACCGAGTCCGATTTCTGATACTATAATCTTGGCGACGCAGATGGGATGGATGATGTAGGGCTCTCCTGAGCGTCTCCTGATTCCCTTGTGTGCCTGATTGGCAAATTCAAACGCCTTAAGCACAACATCGAATTCCTTCTGGGATGCGATGCGCTTAAGGCTCATGAGCTTGAGTTCCTCAAACTCTTTGTTTATCAAGTTTATGTCTTCCTTAGTAAAATCCATACTACAAAGATAATCAATTTTTAATGATTTTCTTTGTATCCGGACGGTTTATTGAAAGTGTGACAAAGAATTGGAAATTGATTCCGGGCATGGGTCTGGATAGTACCGACAGGTACTCTTCATTGAAGAGGTTGTTTATAACTCCTTTGAACGAGAGGTCACCCCAAGTGAAAGGGATTCTTTTCTCCAATGAGATGTTACTCATGAAATATTCAGGAAGCCGGCCTGTGAGTGTGATGTCGTTGCTGGACATAGTGAATCTTGGGCTATAGTAACACCATTTGTATTGGAAAGACCAGCTTTTCCAGCTGAGGATTCCATTGACTCCCGAAGAGAATTCAGGAACATAGGGCAGCTGCTTCCCAACTGACATATCTGCAGGAGATCTGGGTTCTCCGACATTTATGGATGGTGTCCATGAAAATGTTCCGCTGATGTCCAGATTCCAGTTGCTTGTAATGTTTATCTGTAGGGCGGCGTTGGTCTCTATTCCGTAGGCGTGGACATCCTTGATGTTGTCCGGGGAGAAGAATCCCTTGGTAGTGGGAAGCCATATTATCCAGTCGCTGATGTACGAATCAAACCAGTTTATTCCTCCCTTGATGCTGAAGATCTTCTCTTTTGAGTGGTGGAAGTTAATTCCGGCATCGTAGGTCCATCCCTTTTCGTTCTTCAGGTCTGGGTTTCCTCCGGGTAGAAAGTATAGGTCATTGAGTGTTGGTACTCTGAAATTTCGTGATACGGAGGCTTTTACAGTAATGTTCCCTTTTTGGCTGATAAGACCATCTATAAAGAGTGCCGGGATTATGGGGCTTATTCTGTTACCTGTTACTTCTTCCCTGATAACAAGGGATATACCTATTCTTTTGATTGGTTTCCACTTGGCTGATATGCTGCCTGATACTTCGGCTCTGGCCCTATCGTATCCCACGATTGCCTTGTCTCCATCTTGTTTGATGATATTCCTATCCTTACTCAGTACAAAATTCTGATGAAGCGATAGTGAGGCGGTAAGAAGCCATTTCTTGGTGGGGTAGTATTCACTCTCTGCACTGGCATAAAGTGTATTGATTGTACTTCTGGACTCTATCATAGGGGCCATGAAGCCGTTGCCCAAATCTCTCTTGTAGTCATAGTTAAGCTGGGTGTAGATATATCCCCCTTTGAGAGCAAGTTTCCAATTTTCCCTGTGTCTGTCCCAGCCTGCAACACCTCTGAAGGTCTGTTCTCTTTGGATGTTCTCAAAGGAGGTCTCTTCTGCGTGGTCAACGGTGAGCATCGGGAGCTCTCGTCTGGAGTTCAGGTACCATGCGCTGAGGCTGAATCTGTCTCCTTTCCCGGTGTTGTAGAAGGCCTCCTGAAGGATGTGGAAATCCCTGAAGGCGCCGCTCCTGTTCCTCTCTATTGGATAATATTGTTCTATGATATTCATGTCATCGTCGTAGATGTTGACCTTCTTGTCGTGGTTCCTGTATTTGAAATTGTTCGGGGAGGTCGACAGGAGTACTCTGGTGGAGAGTTTGAGCTTTGGTGTTCCGTAGGTTAGCCTGAGGAACTCATCGAAGGTGTGGAATGATCCGATTCCCTGTGTGTAACGGACTGAAAAGCCGTCACTCTGAGCTGGTTTGGTTTCCAGTTTTACTGCACCTCCCAATCCGCCTCCTGTTTCGTTTACAGATGAGCTTCCATGGAGCAGGGTAGCATCGTCTATGAAGTATGAGGGTATCATGGAAAAGTCTGTCATTCCAAGCATCGGGCTGTTTATCTTCATTCCATTCCACAGTACCTGTGTGTGTGATGCTCCTGTTCCTCTGAACGATATGGTCGATAGTGTCGCCCTTCCGTAGCTTTTTACGAAGATAGATGTATTGTAGGTGAGCAGATCGGCCATCGATAGAGTGATGTTCTCTTTCAGCCGTACGGAGTCGAATGTAGTTTTTCTGACTCCGATGTCTTTCATTACTCTATCTGCCCAGATTTCCGCTTGCTCAATAGTAATCTGGGCAGTAGAGGGGATAATGGATATCCCGATGGATAACAATATTATTGAAAATATCTTCTTCATCTTAATGTTCTATTATTTCCAGCAGAAGGCACCGGGTATGATTCCGACGTAGAACTGGTCGAGAAGTTCACCATCTTTGGAGTACCTGTATACCATTCCTTTTTGTACGTAGTCTATGGCATCTGCTACGTAGACATCTCCGTTTTTAGGATTTATAGTGAGTCCGTAATAGAGTGTGTTATTGTAGGGAAGGAATGGCCTGAGCGGCAGTCGTTCGGCATTTACATCCATCTCCCATATATCGTTGTTTATCCAATATACCTTGTCTGCTGTTCCGTTGAGCTGTACCTCGCTTGGCCAGTCTCCGAATTTGAACCGGAACTCTTTTTCCACCGTGAAGGTTACCGGATCTATCCTGTATAGTGCAGGGGCTTCATGTCCGTATGGAGAGCCTTCATAGCCTCCATCGGTGATGGTCCAGATCTTATTGTTGCAGTCCATCACCAATGATGTGGGCTGTATTCCTACTACGAGCTCATCCACCACTTTGTCTGTTTCGGTGTCTATTTTCAGTATTCTGTTCTGGTATGACCAGCAGTTGACATAGATATATTTTCCGAATTTGACCATCTGTTCTGTAGAGCCTGTCTCCATTGTCATGTTAGGGCAGTCGATATAGCCTGTGATCTCATATCTTTTGGGATTGACGATGAATATTCTATTGTCCCAGAGCTGTGTTACATAGGCTTTTTCATCTGACAGAAAGTAGATGTAACGAGGGGATGTGAGGTTGGTTATTCTTCCCACCTCCTTGAATGTATTGATATTTATTGCGAATATGACGTGTGAGTTGTTCACTACTATCCATCCTATCGAGTCTCTTATTACCATCGACTGTGCCACGTCTCCGAGCTTCATTGCATTGGCACGAAAAAAGACTTCGTTTTCTATGGTCTTGGTGGCCGGATCGTAGTATGACAGGGTGGCATTGCCATACTGGAAATTTCCTTCGTTAGTAATGAAGAGGCCTTCTCCAGTCACAGAGAAGGACTCTTCAATACCGTACTCCCATTTCATGCAGCTGTTCAGAAATGGAAGGAGGCAGAAAAATATATATAGTATGATATTATTTTTTGTATTCATAGAATCCGAACACTTCTGTTGAGACTTCGCCTAGCCAGCCGCTTTTGGTATTGAGGCCGCATTGAACTTTGATGAAGTCAATGTACTTTAGGTTTATAGGATTGCCTGCGTAATCCATGGCATTGGATATCTTGAAGTGGTTGGCATTTCTGGCAGCTCCGTAATTGTCATCCTCGGTGAGTCTGTCGACTGGGCTGAAATTATCTACATAACCCCATTCGTATGAGGGATTTACCCAATAGGAGCCGTTGCCTGATTTATCGTAGTTCCTGGCCTCGAGGCGTGTTCCTCTGAGGGTATAGGAGTCTTCTTCTATCCAAAGGGGATAGTAGTAGTCCTGCTTGTGAAATTGCTTGAGGTAGTCGATTTCACCGCTGCCTCCAAGGTTATCAGTCCACTGGACAGGCATTGCAGGTGCGGAAGGTCTGTAGTAGGTAACAGCATAATCCTGAATAGTCTGCGGATTACCTGTCTCGCAACCGCGCAGTTCATACCAGGTATCATTGGGCAGACCGTCGCCGTTTTCGTCCTGCATTACCCATACTATCCCCGGCTCAGATGATCCATCAAAAGAGTTGCCTTCTATAGCAAAGTCGTAATCCGAGCGGTTTTCTATACTGTGGTCAAAACCGACAATTATGTAGCCTCCAAACCCTCCTAATGAAACATATGTACCCTGACGGAGACGGTTTTCTGCATATTGTATTGCGGCTTCAGGGGTAGTCTGGGTTCCATCAAAACCGCCGGTTTTCAATTCGTTGATAAACTGTCCGGGAGCAGGGGTATATTCGTATACCTTGTTCCAGGTTGAGTCCGAGGCTGCGCCTGATGCTCGGAAATATGTTCCCTCAGGAGGACAAACGTTGATTGTGAGTTCCTGTGTCAATGTCACGACCGTTCCCTCTTTTTCTACATTTGCAACTGCTGTCACAGTGTGCTTTCCTTCTTCTTTAATGGAGCAAATCCAATCAGGGAGTGTATCTTTATGTAGTGTATCCGAGTCTTTAAGCCAGCAGAAGGTGGCTCCTTCCGCATTGGTTATCTCTATTGGTGATATTTTAATGGATCTTCCTGTACTGTAGTTGAAGGTCTCTTTTTCGAATTTCCACATCAGTGGCATATTTTCCTTCGAACATACTTTTACACTGAACTCTATCTGTGAGTAGCCATCCTCGTTTTCAGCCTTGAATGAGAGATGATACTCTTTCTCTTCGTTGGATGAGAAAGTGTAGCTGAGGGAATCAGATACCTCTTTGCCATCGACCTTCCATAAATAGGTGACGGGAAGTGATGTCTCCCTTACAGAGGGGGTGAGGGAGAGTCCTGTATTCTTGAGAATCATGAATCCTTTTTCAGCTCCGGCCAGCGAGACCTCCGGGATCTCTTTTTCAACCACCTCTACCTTGATTTCTTCTGAGGCGGTTCCGTGTTTGGTGGTGACTGTTATTGTGATGAAGAATGTTCCCAAGGAGTCGCTCATGAATTCGCATGTTGGCTTGTTACTTATTTCCTCATCTGCGCAAACCCATGAGTATGTAGCGTCCTGCACATATTTGTATTGTGGTGCAATCAGCAATGGTCTGGATTGTTTGACCATGTAGATTCCCTGCAAACTGTCGAGTATGATTACAGGTGGTGGAGTGGTTTCAATTACCTCCTCCTTATTACAGGAGGAGATAAGAACGATTAAAATAAAAATACTAAAAACGGACCGTAACGTCATCATACGCAAAATATGCCGGTTGTGAAAATCCATATCCATTGTCACTTGATCCAGTTACATTGAACTGTACCTGAAGTACTTCTCCAAGAGGGCTCAAATCCCACTTTGTCCACTCACGGATGATATTGTCGGGGCCATTGCACATGAAGATTTCTACACTACCTGTCTCTTTGCCATCGGCATCAAATCCTGTTGCGATGAGTTTTACCCAATCGTCAGGTCCGATTTTGGCTGTAAGGCTATTCCCGTTGAGGTAACAGTTCAGTGCGTAGTTTATATTCATCACGTACATGTGGTCAATAACGCGTGGGGTTCCGTCTCCAAAAAATATTGACGGAAGGAATTCTGTCATATTGAACTGGGAGCCGTCCATATATCCGAAATGGACAGCGAAGTTGGCCGAGCCGTTGTGCCCTCCTTTTCCCTCTTTACCGAATACTGTAAGCTGTGATTCGAATGATCCGGTAGCCTCGATATCTTCAGATGTATAGTTTGAAATGGCATGTCCTCCTCCCCAATAACAGTATGCGCCGTAATTATAAGGGAACGAATGCTGTAGATAAGTGTTATTTTCGTCATACCATGTATATTCTGCAGATGAGTAATCTGCATAGAGGAGGGGACCGCCGTATTGTGGATTATCAATAAGATCGCTCCAGCATTTTACAGTCGTTGAGGCATAATCAAGTGTGTAAGAGGAGAATGCAACATCTGTATCTTCAAATGTAAGGACTTTGAGTGTATACTGTTCACCTTCACCTTCACCTTCTCCTTCTTTGTATTTGGGTATCTTTATCTCTGTTCCATCAGGCAACCTGATAATCAGATAGTCCGGATTGGTGTTGTCTATCTCCATTCCAGCCTGGCCGTCCTGACCGTCCTGACCATCCTGACCGTCTTTTCCTTCTGCTATGACACCTGTTCCGTTCCATGTGAGTCCACCATCGATAGAGATTTCCCACTCTTTGGTATCACTGTTGATTCTTACAAGAGGAGCGACTGAGCTTGCGGGAACCTTTTCGCCATCAATCAGAAGCCACTCGCCATCAATTGTCCACCAGTATTGGCCGTTTTCATCTTTGGCAATGGAGATGACAGGGGCATTGACTCCGTCCTTACCGTTCTGGCCGTCTTTACCATTTGAAATGGTAGCAGATGATCCGTCAGAGAAATGGATGATATACCCGTTATCCGTGGTTTCTACATCCGTTACATAGAGGTTTTTGTTTAAAGCATTGATAATCTGCTGGAGATTCTGAATATCAGCATTGCTGTTCTTAACAGATTTCTCCAGTTGGTCGAGTCTATTCTTGATATCCTCAATCTCTTTCCAAAGGTTTGCGTCATCGTATACGCAACCTACGGGCAAGAGCAGGAACATGACAAGAATAGAAATAAAAGATAATCTTTTCATTTCTTTGTCTATTATTAAAAATGTTTGGTAAAACCAATATGTACGTTCCTCCATCCGTATTCCAGCAGACATGAAACCTTGTATGCAGAAGGGAGGTCTTCTGACTTGTCTCCTTATTCGCGCCTTCCCGAACTTAATCAGTGGCAAAAGAAAGCAAATAAGTATTTTCTCGCAGAAAATCTGAGACTTACAGCAACTGGTATTGTTCCGGATTCTCACCGGATTCCCTTTTCACTCTCACTTACCGAGAGCTCCTTTTGCATTGCAAAGATAAAATGAAAAAAATTAAATAAGCAAGAAAAAAGACAAAAACAGTAGAAATATTCTACTACTTTTTATAATATTTGGGCCATAGTCTTTCCATACGTGTCTCTATTTCACGTTCTTTGGCATTGTTGCCGGGGTGGTAGAAAGCGGTCCCTGAAATCTTGTCGGGAAGAAATTCCAAATCGGCAAAGTTGCCTGCATAATCGTGCGCGTATCTGTAGCCGTCACTATATCCCAGCTCCTTCATAAGCTTGGTGGGAGCATTTCTCAAATGGAGGGGAACGGGCAGTTCCTCATTGTCATTGACAAAGGCAAGAGCTTGATTTATAGCCATGTATGCTGAATTACTCTTGGGAGATGTGGCCAGATATATGGCACATTCGGAAAGAATTATCCGAGCTTCCGGCATTCCTATCTTATGCACTGCGTCAAATGTGCTCTGTGCCAGAAGGAGGGCGTTGGGATTGGCCAGTCCGATATCTTCAGCGGCAAGTATCATCATTCTTCTTGCTATGAAGAGGGGATCCTCTCCTCCGGCTAGCATTCTTGCCATCCAATAGAGTGCACCGTTGGGGTCAGATCCACGCATACTTTTGATAAAAGCAGAAATTATATCGTAGTGCATCTCCCCATTCTTGTCGTAGGTAGAGAGGTTCTCCTGAAGCCTCTCCTTTACCAGTTCGTCGGTAATGACAGGCTGGACGGCAGGGGGAAAGGAGTTTACCACCAGATCCAGAATATTGAGCAGTTTTCTGGCATCTCCACCGCTATATCTGAAGAGAGCACTCTTTTCCTTGACTATAACATTTCTGTTACGAAGATATTCATCCTTGGATAAGGCTCTTTGTAAAAGTATGTCCAACTCATTTTGTTCCAATGATTTGAGTGTGAAAACTGCACAGCGGGAGAGTAGGGGGGTGATCACCTCGAAGCTGGGATTCTCGGTAGTGGCACCAATAAGTACTACAGTTCCGTTTTCCACTGCGCCCAACAGAGCGTCCTGCTGGGCTTTGGAGAATCTGTGGATTTCGTCTATAAAGAGTATAGGCGAGCCTTTGGTGTTGAATAGCGATTTGGAGGCTGCCTGTGAAAATACATCTCTGATATCCTTAACACCTGAACTTATGGCTGAGAGTGTATAAAAATCACGTCCGAGCATCTTGGCGATGATGTTGGCAAGTGTCGTTTTTCCTACACCAGGAGGTCCCCACAGGATGAAAGAAGAGAGTGCTCCGGTCTGGATCATTGTTCTGAGAACAGATCCCGGACCGACAAGATGCTCCTGGCCGACAAAATCGTCAAGTGTGACAGGACGAAGCCTTTCGGGTAGAGGTACAGATGGTGTATTTAACATAATATAAATTGTATATAAAAAGTCTCCTATGGACCTGGGCCTATATATGGAGTTTATTTTCGATTGATTTCAACAGTTCGAGCTGAGCGAGTGTTCTGACAAGATTATGTTGGGGATATTCTATTCTATAATATGTATCTCCATCAATATAGTCCATGAGGAATCTGAGAACCTGTTCGTATGTGATGTATCTTGCCGAAAATGGAAGATATTTTCTTTCAATATCAGTAATAAATTTCTCTGCATTGGAGATATATCCTCGGTAAAATGCATCGTACATTCCTGTACTCAGGGCTACCTTGGAGAGATCCTGCTCATCTTCAGCAGCAGTGTTTGCGTATGATCTTATGGAATCCCCGAAATCATACAGACATGGTGCCTTAAGAACAGTATCCAAATCTATCATACATAGAGGGTTGCCCCTCTTGTCAAATAGTATATTGGAAATTTTGGTATCGTTGTGAGTCACTCTGAGAGGAATCTCTCCATTTTCTATAAGTTTATAGAAATCAAGCATTTCACCTCTTCGTTGCTCTATTTCGTCAATAAGATGTTTTACGGATGAGACTCTGCCTACCGGGTCGGCAGCAAGGCTCTTTTCCCACTGGGCATATCTGAACTTTATATTGTGAAACCCAGGCAAGGTATCTGTCAGAGGCTGGTCAAAATCAGACAAAAGGAGCTGGAATGAAGAGAGTCCCCTGCCCCCCTGTTCTGCAAGCGCTTCACTGTCAGCGCTTTGGTATGTTATTGATTCTTCGATATATAGAGTAAGGCACCAATATTCCCCCTCTATATTCAGGTAATATTCCCCGTTTTTGGCAGGAATCAGCGTGAGTGTCTCTCTTAAAGTGTCTCCGCCTTTCTCAGCGATTTTTTTCTTCAAGTGTGCGGTAATCTTTAGAATGTTGTCAATCATTCCGGGAATGTTCTTGAATATATTACCATTCTTTCGTTGAAGAATATATCTGCGTGTGCCTTTGTCTGTATGGGCCCCGACTATGAATGTATCATTTATAAAACCATCCCCAAGTCTCTCTACATAGAGTATTTTCCCTTCTATGTCAAATTGTTCAGCTATCCTTTTCATAGTTCTATTATGTGTCCTGCGTTACGTGTTACCTTTATTGATATGGGTGTTTCCGGATTCACGCTCTCGCTCCGAACGATTCCCATATAATCAAAAGCAGATGCGGGAATGTTTATCTTGAGCACGACATCCCTATCTTCGAAGTTAGCCACACACAGATAGACTGTTCTTGCGTAACTTCTCAGGAAAGCGAACTGCCTGTGTGGGTTATAGTCAGCCGTATGGGGATTGACGTACTGTAAATCAAACGTCTTGCCATCTCTGAATGCTTTATCTTGTGTGGCCACTTTGAGGTATGTGTTGTAGACTCTCCTGAGGTCGCGGTCTGTATATTCAAGATATTTTTCGGCTTCTCCCTCTTCGAGTCCTCTTTTCCATGCTTCGATGCTTGGAAGAGTGCAGAAGTCAAAGATAGATGTCTTGTCTGGTCCCTCTCCGAACTGCTGTCCGAAGTAGATCATGAATGGACAGGTGTTAAAAAACAATGAGACAAAGAGTGCGGAGATAGCTCTGTACGGGCTGCCTGCAAATTCCTCTGAACCGACTCTCACTTCATCGTGATTTTCAAGAAAGTTTAGCATTTTGGGTGCATAGGGGCCAAGTGGTTGCCAGCATCCGGTAAGTTCTGTGGCACTCCCCTCACCTCTCACTATCCTCTTTAAAGTGTCATAAAAGCCTGATTTGTCATACAGATAATCGAACTTTCCGATATCGAATAGTCCTGGATAGTTTGAAGGTGTATATGCCTCACCAATGAATATAGTATCAGGATAGCTACTCTTGACTTTCGGAATCGCCCAGCTCCAAAAGTCCAAGGGGACGAGCTCTACCATGTCGCATCTAAACCCATCAACTCCCTTTGATGCCCAAAAGAGCAGGATTTCGAGCATTTTGGTCCTGGTATCAGGGTTGCTGTAATTGAGTTTGGCTGTATCTGTCCAGTCTCCATCGTGGATATGGCCCGGATAATAGTTTTCATCGGTAAACTCTCTGTATTTACCTATGTAGGTGGCAGCAGTATGGTTAGGAACGAAATCGAGCAGAAGTTTCAGTCCGTTCTCGTGGGTCCTTTCTGCCAATTCTTCAAATTCATCCATTCTGCGCTGTGGATTATTGGCAAGATATGGATTTACATCGTAGTAGTCACTGATTGCATAAGGTGAGCCGCAGTTTCCCTTTACAGTGGGATCGGGAGGTGTAGCATGACGGATGATTCCGGTATACCATATGTAGGTGACGCCCATATCCTTAAGATATGATAGCATGTTGTCGTTAATGGTGCCGAACTTTCCGACTATTCTCGGAAGCATCTGATAGACTATGAATTTCGAATTTTCCATACTCGTTCCTTTTAAAAAAGTACATAAATAAAGTACGCACAAATTTAATCAATTTGTACGTACTTGGCAAGTGGCTGACATATCAGCATGCTACGAATATTTAATCATTGGGATATTCCCAGTTGAGAATCTTGTAGAAATCGTAATCTGCCGGATATGGAATATATTTCTTGGCCGCAGTGTAGTCATCGGGGGTGATGTAGTGCATCATGTACTTGATTACATTCTGTACCTTTTCGCGTGAGATGTCTACCAGGCGTGGCATAATCTTTCCTGTCTGGGGATCCTGAAGATCCTTAAGGTACAGAGGTGTGCCGATTCCCATAGAGTTAATGTAGATCATACATCCGGTTTCCCCTGCCTTGAAGAGTTTCCATACACCACATGCCAGCTGTGTACAGTAGGTGATGTCGAATGAAACAGGAGTGTGGCAGCGTACATCGTATCCGATTTCAATAGGACGGGTCTTGACCTTCATATTCAAAGCTTTAAGACGCTGTTCCAGTACAGTGTTTAGAATCTGTGCCTTGGATACCTTGCCCAGTTCAGGATGGCCGTGTTCGTCAAATGAGAAGGATACTCCAGTAGCCTTGAGGTCCTCATCGCTCAGCAGATGGAAGACACCTTCCGAGATGATGATACCGCCAAAAGGTATTCCGAGAATTTTTCTCTTTACTATTGAAGATACCGCCATTCTTACAATCTTGTCCACGGTAGCCTCTGTCTTGTTGAACATTTCTGGAATGACGATCATGGGGTAATGGCACGAAGCACCGATACCAAGGGCCAGGTGACCAGCCGAGCGTCCCATTGCAGATACTACAAACCACTGACCGCTGGTACGCGCATCCTCGTATACGATGGTTGCAATACGCGTTCCCTCAGATTTGGCCGACTGATAGCCGAATGTAGGCTGGTTATTGGGAAGCGGAAGGTCATTGTCGATGGTCTTGGGGACATGTATGTTCTGAATGTCTATATTGTGTGCTGCAAGATACTTGGCGATACGGTTCGCTGTGGATGCTGTATCGTCACCACCGATTGTAACGAGCAGTCTTACATTGTTTTCCTTGAAGAAATCAAGATTGAAGTTCTTTTCGAGATCCTCATCTTTGGGTTTGAAACGGCTCATCATTAGGTAGGAACCACCGCGATTGAAGATGGTGTCAGCCAAAGAAAAGTCAATTTCGGTATAATTGGGGTTCTTCGAGAAAAGTGGCTTGTAACCTTCATGAAGTCCCAATACTCTGAATCCTTTAGAGATAAAAACTTTGGAAATGGAACCGACAACAGTGTTGATTCCAGGGGCAGGACCACCTCCTGCCAAAATGACAATTGATTGTTTCATCTTCTTTATCTTTTATTCGGGCGCAAATTTACCTTTTTTTTGCTAACTATATCATATAAATTCGTATTTTTGTCTCTTCGGATTTGGCATATGAACGACAAAAGATCTAAAGCGAAAGAGCAGATTGAGTGGCTGCGCCGGGAAATTGAAAGGCACAACCGGGATTATTATGTAAATAATTCTCCCTCTATCAGTGATTTCGAGTTCGATATGATGATGAATGACCTGGCTGCTTTGGAGAAAGCGTATCCGGAATTTGCATCGGCAGATTCACCTACCAATAGAGTCGGAAGTGACCTGTCGATGGCTGAAGGCTTCAAATCCTACCCACACAAGTATCCAATGCTCTCGCTGGGCAATACCTACAATATTGCTGAGCTGGAGAGTTTCTGTAACCGCATCGCTTCTTCTGCTGCTGAGAATGTATCATTCAGTTGCGAGCTAAAATTTGACGGTACAGCAATCTGTTTGAGCTATGTCAATGGAAAACTTGAAAGAGCTCTTACAAGGGGTGACGGCACCAATGGAGACGATGTTACTGCAAACATAAAGACAATATCCTCAATTCCAACATCTATTTCAGATGACGGTTTTGATTTTGAAATCAGAGGAGAGATATACATGCCTTTCGATTCATTTGAACGGCTTAATAAAGAGAAGATTGACTCCTCGGAGGTCCCTTTCGCCAATCCGCGCAATGCAGCTGCAGGATCGCTCAAGACCCTGGACCCCAAACAGGTCCGTAAAAGGGGGCTTCAGTGCGTCCTATATCATATTTTGGGTGAGAATCTCCCCTTCACTTCACACACTCAAGCCATCAGGTGGGCTGCCTCCAAAGGTTTCCCGGTCTCTGAGTATTCCAGAGTCTGCAAAAGCACAGCTGAGGTCGTCTCATATATAGAGGAGTGGGATGTAAAGAGAAAGAGCCTTCCTTTTGCAACAGATGGTGTCGTTATCAAGACAGATGATCTTGCCCTGCAGAAGAGGCTCGGTTATACTGCAAAGTCACCAAGGTGGGCAACAGCATACAAATTCAAGCCTGAGGAGGCTCTAACAAGATTACTTTCAATTGACTATCAGATTGGAAGGACAGGAGCGATAACCCCTGTTGCAAACCTTGAACCGGTCCGTCTGTCAGGTACGGTGGTAAAGAGGGCTTCACTCCACAATTCTGACCAGATGGAGGCACTCGACATCAGAATCGGAGATTATGTATATGTAGAAAAAGGCGGAGAGATTATTCCCAAGATTACCAGAGTCGAGATCTCAAAGCGAGAAGAAGGTGCAGTACATCCCCATTTTCCGGAAAAGTGTCCCTCCTGCGGATCGCTGCTGGTCAAGGATGAAGATGAGGCTCGCCACTACTGCAACAATGAGCTCTGTCCTATGAGAATCAAAGGACGTTTTCTTCACTTTGTTTCCCGTAAAGCTATGAATATCAATGCGGGAGAGGCGACTATTGAACAGCTTTACGATAACGGTCTCATCAAGACTCTGCCGGATCTGTACTCCTTAACTGCCAATCAGCTTATCTGTCTGGAGGGATGGAAAGAGAAGTCTGTGAACAATTTCCTTGAAAGCATCAGCGAATCTACAAAGGTGCCCTTTTTCAGGGTTTTGTATGCTTTGGGACTAAGGCATATAGGTGAGACCACAGCTAAGATGCTCGCATCGCATTTTGGCTCCATGGAGAGTCTTTCCAAAGCGACAAAAGATGAACTGCTGGCTATTGATGAGATTGGAGAGACCATTGCGGCTTCGCTCTCGGACTATTTCATGGATAGTTCCCATATTGAGATGATTCAGAGACTCGAGGCTGCAGGTGTGCAGATGGTGGCCCAAGAGAAAGAGAGGCTTTCTAACCTGCTTGAGGGAAAGAGTATTGTCATTTCCGGCAACTTTTCAGTTTCCAGAGAAGAGATAAAGTCAATCATCACAGCCCATTCCGGCAAGAATACTGGCTCAGTCAGCGGTAAGACTTCGTTCCTGCTTGTCGGGGAAAAACCGGGTCCGGAGAAGATTCGCAAGGCACAGAGCCTTGGAGTAAAGGTAATTTCAGAAGAAGAGTTTTATTCATTAATTAACAATAATTAATTTTAAGTTTATGATTATCAGTAATAAAGTTCATTATGTAGGAACAAACGATAGAAAGAAACACTTGTTTGAGAATAACTGGCCACTCCCCTACGGAGTTTCATATAACTCTTATCTCATTGCTGACGAACACACAGCACTTATAGACACAATAGAATATGGTTCTAATCCGGACTATCTTCGTGATATTGATCTCATTCTTGAAGGTAGACCTTTGGAATACTTGATAGTGAACCATTTGGAACCTGACCATTCAAGCATGATAGGTGAAGTACTACGTGCTTATCCTTCAGTCAAGATAGTGTCAAACCCCAAAACTTTTCAGCTTCTTAAAAACTACTATCCTCTGGGACAGGAGAATATCTTCCAGATTAAGGAAGGTGATGTTCTTGAACTTGGATACCATAAGCTCACTTTTGTTCTCGTGCCCTGGGTTCACTGGCCTGAAACTATGGTAACATACGATACCACTGACCAGATTCTCTTTTCGTGTGACGCATTCGGATCATTCGGTGCTCTCGACGGAGGTATCTTCGACGATACAGTGAACTTCGAGCTCTTCTATGAAAATGAGATGAGGCGCTATTACTCAAATATTGTCGGAAAATGGTCCAATATGGTACAGAAGGCATTCGCCAAACTTGCTGGTGTTCCAATCAGATTCATCTGCCCTTCACACGGTGTAATCTGGAGAGAAAATCCCGGAAAAGTACTTGCACTATACGACAAATGGAGCAAATACGAAGCTCAGGAAGGTTTCCTGGTTTGCTACGCCTCCATGTATGGCAACACTGAAAAATTTGCAGAAGCGATAGCCAGAAAACTCTCTGAAAAAGGAATCAAGGAGATAAGGGTGATAGATGTCTCAAAGACCCATGTCTCATACATCCTGAGTGATATATGGAAGTATAAGGGCCTTGTATTGGGTAGCTGTGCATACAATTGTGAAATGCACCCCATGATGGCAATGCTCACACATGAAATTTCGATTTCTGCACCTAAGAACAGGGTTCTTGGTATCTTCGGCGGTTCGACATGGAACGGAGCAGGTGCCAAAGATCTTCGTGCATGGGCTGAAAAGGTAAATATGCCTGTTACCGCCGGCTCTGCTGAATTTATGGGCCGTCCTTTTGCCCAGGATCTGGAACAGCTGGACGCCTTTGCTCAGGCTCTTGTAGATGAAATAAGAAAATAACACAAAATCATTATATTATGACTTGCTGTAAAGAAAACAATTTAGGTCTGGATATGTCCCTGACAGAGGGTTTCAAGGACTTTATTGATGATGATTATATTCATTCCCTCATCCGTGACCGTAAAGAGAATCTTCCCAAATGCAGGGAGATTTTCAAAAAATCCCTTTCAAAGCAGCCCTTATCAGTTGAAGAGACTGCCGAACTGCTGGCAATTACCTCTGAAGAGGGTCTGCATGAACTTTTTGAAACAGCACGTGAACTCAAGAGAAACGTATACGGAAACCGTATCGTTCTCTTCGCTCCTCTGTACATCGGTAATTATTGTATAAATGACTGCACATACTGCGGTTTCCGTAGATCGCTCCGTACCACAGTGCGTCACACTCTTAGTGAAGAACAGCTCGTAAATGAGGTAAAATCTCTTGAAAACGAGGGACATAAAAGACTTATCCTCGTTTACGGAGAGCATCCCAAATATACCCCCGAGTTCATAGCAAAGACAGTAAAACTCACATATGCTACCAAGACCAACAACGGCAAGGGTGAAATTCGCAGGGTTAACATCAACGCAGCTCCTTTGGATATAGCCGGTTACAAGATAGTCAAGGAAGCAGGTATCGGAACATTCCAGGTCTTTCAGGAAACTTACCATAAGGAGACCTACGCCAAATACCACCCTGCAGGAACTCAAAAGGGTGACTATATGTGGCGTCTGAATGCAATGGACAGAGCCTTTGAAGGCGGTATCGACGACATGGGTATCGGGGCATTGTTCGGACTCTATGACTGGCGTTTCGAAGTCCTCGGTCTGGTGACACATGCACTTCATCTGCAACAGAGATACGGTGTGGGTCCACACACTATATCATTCCCCAGAATCCAGCCTGCAAATGGTCTTGATATAGAACTTCCATATAGGGTTTCAGATTCGGAATTTGAAAGACTCGTAGCGATTTTACGTC
This sequence comes from Bacteroidales bacterium, assembly GCA_029010575.1. Classification (GTDB taxonomy): domain Bacteria; phylum Bacteroidota; class Bacteroidia; order Bacteroidales; family UBA932; genus Coprenecus. The sequence goes on from JAQXKS010000029.1 coordinate 26,331, forward strand.
TTGCAGTCCCTTATACAGGTCTTATCATGACTGCTCGAGAATCCAAGGCAATCCGTGACAAGGTTATGGAGTTCGGTGTATCTCAGATCGATGCCGGTACTAAACTCGAAATCGGAGGCTATCAGAAAGAGCGCCAGGATAAGGAACAGACACTCAATGAAGAGCAGTTCCAGGTAGGTGATACCAGAGATCTCGATGAAGTTATCCACTGGCTCATCAACCGTGATTATATTCCAAGTTTCTGTACTTCATGCTATCGTGTAGGAAGAACAGGTGAACATTTTATGGAGTTTGCAATTCCCGGGTTCATCAAACGTTTCTGTACACGTAATGGCCTTCTTACTCTGGCAGAGTACCTTGAAGATTACTCTTCAGAAGCTACCAAGAAGGATGGTTATGCGCTTATCGAAAGGGAAATAGCGAAAATGACCAACGAAGAGCAGAAAAAGAGCCTTCTGGAAAGACTCGACAGAATCCGTAACAAGGGAGAGAGAGATCTTCTCTACTAACAGGTCTCCCCTCCTGGCTGCCAGACGGGAGAAACAGTTACTATAAAAAACAAAGAGAGTGGCTGAATAGTCTACGGACTGATAACCACTCTCTTATTATTATATGTTGATCTATTATTTCATTATTTCATTGAGAAATTTCCTGACCTCATGTGTATATTCAATAGGATGATCCTTATATGCCAAAGCGTGCTCAGAGCCTTTGGCTATCCATATGTATTTTGGACAAGGTTTTGATTCAAATAGAGGATGCACCATCCAGGAGGGTACAAAAGTATCTGCGTCTCCATGGATAAAGAGCATCGGGTAACTGCAACGTTTGACAGATTCCAGCGGAGATGCCTCTTTGAAACTCCAGCCATATCTTGCCTTACAGAGTGCAGAGCCTGTGTAGAGCAAAGGAAATGCGGGCAGAGAAAAACGGTTCTTCAATTCTTCTTTGAATTCATCCCAAACTGATGTAAATCCACAATCTTCAACAAATCCCCTTATTGATAAGGGAAGATCACTCTTTCCAGAGAGATTCATTGTAGTGGCAGCACCCATTGAGACTCCATGCACTACTATGCTACACCTGTTCTGGCCGTCACTAAAGAGCTTCTCTGCCACTTTTGTCCAATAGAGAAGATCATCTGAATCTTTCCATCCCATTCTGATACTCTCTCCTTCACTCTGTCCATGGGCAGACAAATCAGGCATAAGCACATTATACCCGAACACATCATAATACATCCTTCCCATATAGAGGAACTTGATTGCACAATCTTTGTATCCATGCACGATGATAGCTGTCTTGCCGTTAGATCTATCAGATGGGATATAGAGAGCATGGTGACGCTCACCGGAATGAGGCATAACTACAAAGGTATCTCTTAACAACTGATTTGTTGTCATCTGATCCACCCATGGTCTCATATCGGGGAATCTGCTATATAGAACCTTGTTGTACGCACTATCGGTATCTGCCCTGTTAGGATCCGGTGATAGTGAGAATTTAAGCATATAATCGGTAGCTATCCACAACCCCAATGCTAAAACAACGAGTATTGATATAACTACAATGAGCATTTTTTTCATATATTATCCTTTTTATTATAATAGTCTATGTACCAATTAACAGTCTTTTCAAGTCCCTCTTCGAAACTCAGGGAGGGTTCCCACCCCAGTTCTTTCTGTATTCTGGAAGAGTCTATGGCATATCTCATATCGTGTCCTGGCCTGTCAGTGACAAATGAAATCAGGTCAATATCTTCGTCCTGTGCACGTCCAAGAGCCTTATCAACCTTGGAAATCAGCAATCGGATAAGATCTATATTCTTCCACTCATTGAAACCACCGATGTTATAAGTCCTTGCTATTGAGCCATGATGGAATACTATATCAATAGCCCTTGCATGGTCCTCCACATAGAGCCAGTCTCGAACATTCTCGCCTTTACCATATACAGGAAGAGGTTTCCTGTCTATTATATTCTTGACAAACAGAGGTATGAGCTTTTCAGGATACTGTGCAGGTCCATAGTTGTTCGAACAGTTGGTAATCACGACAGGTATTCCGTAAGTATCGTGATAAGCCCTGACAAAGTGGTCGCTGGATGCCTTGGATGCGCTGTACGGACTATGGGGAGAGTATCTTGTCGTTTCATAAAAAAAGGTGTCCCCGTAAGCCAGATGTGAGTCAATAGAGGAGGCTTTGGTCGAAAACGGAGGTGTAATTCCTTCAGGATGGTTCATTGGAAGTGCTCCATAGACCTCATCTGTAGAGATATGGTAGAAAAGCTTGCCGTGATATTTTTCAGGGAGTGATTCCCAATATCTCCTTGCAGCCTCAAGTAGAGTGAGGGTTCCCATTACATTGGTCCTTGCAAAAATGAATGGATCCTTGATAGAGTTGTCAACATGGGATTCAGCTGCAAGATGAATGATTCCGTCCACTCTATACTCCTTCATCAATGCCTGAAGAGATTCATAATCGCATATATCCACCTGAGCGAACAGAAAGTTATCCTTTCCGGCCAGATCTGCGATATTCTCCAAATTTCCTGCGTAAGTGAGTTTGTCTACACATATTATTCTATAGTGAGGATATTTATTTGTAAATAGCCTCATTACATGTGAGCCTATGAATCCGGCTCCTCCGGTTATTATTATGTTTCTTTTATACATTATTGGAAATTGGGTTTATCTATGTCTTCAATTACCTGAAGGAGATACCTTCCATACTGGTTATTGCTCATTCCTGATGCAATTTCTCTCATCTTCGCTTCATCTATCCATCCCTGTCTGAACGCTATGCCCTCCAGGCAGGCAATCTTGAGTCCCTGTCGCTTTTCAATTACCTCCACGAATACGGATGCTTCAGAGAGTGAGTCGTGCGTTCCTGTATCCAGCCATGCAAAGCCCCTGCCAAGAATCTGGACCTTAAGCCTCTTTTCATCGAGATAGTATTGGTTTACGGAGGTTATTTCAAGTTCGCCACGGGCGGAGGGA
>JAQXKS010000030.1 GCA_029010575.1 Bacteroidales bacterium
ATTTCTGCGATGCGGTGCAGCACAGACTCTCAGAAACTATACCGATTCGCTTCAGAGGCTCTATCCCGACATCAATATAGTCATCATGGGAGATATGAATGATGATCCGTTCAACAAAAGTCTTTCTGAAGTTCTGGGTGCTCAAAAGAGTATAAAAAAAGTAAAACCTAACGGTTTTTTCAACCCCTTCTGGGAGATGCTTGAGGCCGGATACGGATCTATCGGATATCAGGATGAATGGAGTCTCTTTGACAATATCGTTGTCAACTCCAATTTGACGGATGTCGACTCTGAAGGATCGATGAAGATTTACAAAGGTGCGAGAGATAGATACTACGGTACTGTCTTTAAACGCAAGTTCCTCATTCAGCAGAAAGGAAAATACAAAAATTATCCTTTGAGGACCTATAGCGGGAACTCTTTTGTAGGTGGCTATAGTGACCACCTCCCTGTATATATAGAAGTAGGTAAATAGTTATTTGACTTAATATGAATACCAAAAGATTATTGGCGGCTGCTTTTGCACTTATGTGGAGTATGCTGCTTTTCGGACAAGATTTCGGCATCAGAGGTAAGATTCTGGACAGAATATCCTCCACTGCACTAAAGGATGCTACCGTCAGGGTAGTCAAGAGTGATAAGGGCGGATCGGTCTTCTCACAAGTATGTTACAGTGGTGAGGATGGTACTTTCTATATCTCTGTAGCGGAAGGAGGCAATGGCCCTTACAGTATAGAGATATCTGCTGCCGACTATTTTACCGCACGCCTGAATATCAGAATCGCCAACGAAAACAGTTTCGATCTGGGAAACATCACACTCTCTCCGGAGGTATCAATCAACAACTTCAATGACGAGACTGTTGAGTTCGAGGGTGCAAACGAATCTGGATCAGGATATGAGGATATACCCTCCGTGCTCTCTTCAACACAGGATGTTTTCGAGAGTGTCGCATCATACAATTTCTCTCAGATGAGGTATCTGAGCAGGGGATATGAGAGTAATTACTCGGATGTTTACATCAATGGTATAAAGATGAATGATGCAATGAGCGGTTACACGCCATACTCTCTCTTCAGCGGTCTTAACGAGACAACACGTGACAAGGAGGGAGCGATAGGTCTCGCATCATCTGAATATGGCGTGGGTGGTATCAACGGACTCACCAATATCAATATGTACGCATCTTCAGTTCCCAAGGGAACACGTTTCAGTGTGCTGACCAACAGTACTACATACCGTTTCAGACTGATGGGCTCATACTCTACCGGAATGATGGACAACGGCTGGGCATTCTCTGTTTCAGCCTCCACACGACTTGGTGGAAATGATTGGGTGAAGGGAACGTTTTATCAGGGATTTTCATACTACTTGGGTGCAGAAAAGAGAATAGGGGATGAACACCGTTTTGCACTTACAGCATTCGGAGCGCCTATCCTCAGGGGAGCCCAGAACTCCTCGACACAGGAGGTCTATGACCTGGTAGGAAGCAACTACTATAACTCCAACTGGGGATACCAGAACGGTAAGGTAAGGAATGCCAAGGTCAGAAACAACCACGAGCCTGTGATTCTCTTCAATTATGAATATACCCCTATGGATGACCTGAAGGTGGCATTAGGTCTTTCGTATAGGTTCGGTAAAAATGGTTACTCATCTCTTGACTGGTACGATGCACCTGACCCACGCCCCGATTACTACAGAAATCTTCCCAGCTATTACGAAGATGATCCCGTCAAGGCAGGATGGCTTGCGGATGCCTGGAGGACAGATCCTTCAGTAAGACAGATTAATTGGGACAGACTCTATCAGGTTAACAGAAACGGTCGCTTTGACAGTGGAGTGGAGTATTCTGAAAAATTCGACATAAATACCACCAAACGTTCAAAATATATTCTGGAAGAGAGACATGCTGACCAAAACGATTTCAATATCAATGCTCTCGTAGCAAAAGAGTTCGGCTCAATCTTGAAAGGCCAGCTGGGTTACTCTTTCAGATATAATAAGACAGAGTACTACAAGATAGTAAAGGACCTGCTCGGAGGTGACTATTGGTTCGATGTGGACCAGTTCGCTGAGCGCGATTTCGGATCGGGAGATTCATACCAGAATAACTTGTTTACACCTAACCGTGTAGTTAAACAGGGTGAAAAATATGGTTATGACTATTATGCAAACCTCAGAAAAAATTCATTGTGGACATCTTGGGATCTCAATGTAGGGGGATTTCAGGCTACCTTGGCCGCTGAGGGAGTGTATCAGTCATTCTGGAGAGAGGGCCTTTACAAGAAGGGGCTCTTCCCTGAAAATTCGTATGGCCGTTCTCAAAAGCAGAACTTCCTCACATACTCAGCAAAACTCGGGCTCAACTACAAGTTCACATCACAGAACATCATTTATGCCAATGTCGGCTATATGACTCAGGCTCCTTACTTCGAAGAGGCATTCCTCTCACCAAGAACCCGGAACAGTGTTGTGAGTGGTCTTACCAGTGAGAAGATATTCAGCGCAGATCTGAATTACTCCCTGAAAACATCATATATCGCATTACGGGTAAGCGCATTCTATACAGAAATCAAGGAACAGACTGACCTTATTAGCTTTTACGATGATATACAGAGAACATTCACCAACTTCTCTATGACAGGAATAGACCAGAGAAATATCGGTATCGAGGCGGCTGTCAAGGTTCCCATAATTGCAGGAATCTCTTTTGAGGGTGCAGTCAGCTATGGTAACTATGTCTACACATCGAATCCTTTGGTAACCCAGACAATCGATAACAGTGAGAAGATAGTAGTCCAGAATGAGAAGGTTTACTGGAAAGGCTACAAAGTCGCAAGGACTCCACAGCTGGCCTCATCTATCGGTCTTAACTGGAGAGGACCTAACTACCTCTTTGCCGGCATTAACTTCAGCTATTTCGACGGAATCTACATCTCTATGAACCCCCTTCGCAGAACAGACTATGCAATCAAGGGAATTGATGCATCTACTCAGGAGGGACAGGATGCTCTGATGAAGATGACATCACAGGAGAAGTTCGCTCCTGCATTCTTGCTTAATGCCAATGTGGGAAAATCTTGGTCTATTAACAGAAAATATCTTCTGGGAGTCAGTGTCAGTGTGAACAATATCCTGAACAACAAGAATATAAAGACCGGCGGTTATGAGCAGATGCGCCTTAAATCAAATAAGGATACCTCCGGCAATGTGCTCAACTACACTCCTTTTGACTCCAAGTATTTCTACCTTTACGGTATCAATTATATGGTTAACGTTTATTTCAGATTCTAAAGTTATGAAAGCAGGTTCATTGAATATAAAATCGTTCATTTATTTCATCGGGATCTCACTTCTGGCAGCATCTTGCTACAGATTCGAGGAACCTCCTGTACAGGATCCTGTGAAGATGGAGACTACTATGACCATCGCACAGTTCAAGGCTCTCTATCCAGGAGCTCCCTATGAGATAACAGACCCCTCCATTGTAATTTCAGGGGTGGTGACTAGTTCAGACAAGTCTGGCAATGTCTATCGTTCCCTCTACATTGAGGATGAGACAGCAGGTCTCGAAGTGAAAATCGGAAAGACAGGCCTCTATAATGACTATCCGCGTGGAATGAGACTCTATATCAAGCCGGAACTCCTCTGTCTGGGTGCCTATGGCGGCAGCGTACAGCTCGGAGCTGCATCTACACAGGAAAAGTATGAGACATCGTATATCGATGTACAGCCTCTGATAGACCGCACCATCTTCAAGGGGGCTATAGAAAAACTGCCTGATGCTTTGGTAATCTCTTCATCTTCAGATATCAATGACGATGCTGTCTGCAGATTTGTTAAAATAATTAATGCCTCTTATCAAGGCGGTTCCAGCGGACTCAATACATGGGCAGTCAAGGCTAACAGTGATCTAGGTATAGAAGCTGACTATGGCGAGCAAAGGTTTAAAGTGGATGGTAAGGAGATAATTGTCAGAACCAGCGGCTACGCCTCTTTTGCAGATACAAAGGTGGGTATGGAGATTAACGACAAATGCAACATCTCCGGTATCCTGACCAAGTTCAACTCGACCTACCAACTTGTAATCATTGATTTGGATGATGTTGAAAAACTTTAGATCGATACTTCTTGCGGCTCTTTCTCTCCTGGCAATTTCGTGTGGAGAGAAGGAGTCTGTAAAGGTGCTTGAGACAGCTGACAGCTTTATGGATGCCTTCTACAAGTCCGATTTCGAATCGGCGCGCAGATACTCCTCTGCTGCCATGATTGACAGACTTGCACAGGCAGAGAGTCTTATTATGTCTCAGGAAGCCCAGATAAGGGACGAAATCATAGCCATCGGAAAAGAGACTGAGTTCGTAAGATGTGAGTGGAATAAGGATAATGATGGACTCTATAGGGTGACGTATGATGTGATGATTCCGGACGAACCGACCCCATCAAGGGTGTCCATTCTGGTTACTCTCTGTGAGGAGGGTATCTGGAAAGTAGAAGAGGTTATTTGATCTTTTTCTTCCGATACCTTCTATTGTACTTCTTCCATTGTTCATCATCCAGAATCTTTCTGAATGCTGAGTCGATGCGGGCGCTCCAAAGCTCCTTGACCTTGTTGAAGGCGTTGTATTCAGAAGTTCCTGACATCCTTAAGGTGTTGAGGTCTTCGTACATGCCTCTTAGGTCGTGTTGCAGGACTGAGTCTATGTAAAAGGTCTGATGGGGCTGCAGAGACAGTTCCTCTTCCAGTTTTTCTGCCTCTTCCCACGCAATCTCTTCGGGCGTCTTTTCCTTTTCACCGGTATTCTGTGCACCGGCCATTACAGATATAACGAGCAGTGCTGCTGTCAGTACTGCTCTTTTTATTGTGCATCTTGTCTCCATATATTTGTTTTTCTGTAATAATTTACTACTTTTGTTTGAATTGCAAAAATATAAATAATAACGATATGACAAGAAATCTGTTCAAATACGCCCTGGGCGTTCTAATGCTCTCTTTACTGCCTCTTATGCAGGTAGATGCTTGCTCCAATGTAATTGTTACAAAAGGTGCTTCAAAAGACGGGTCGGTTATCATCTCCTATTCGGCCGATTCTCATCAGCTCTATGGGGAGCTCTATCATAAACCCGCAGGATTCTTTGCAAAAGGAAAATTCCTTGATGTAGTGGAGTGGGATACAGGAAAACCTCTTGGAAGGATTCCTCAGGTACGCGAGACATTCAATACTATCGGCAATATGAATGAACATCAGGTGATGATTACCGAAACCACTTACGGCGGACGTGAAGAGCTGTATGATCCTGAAGGCATTATGGATTACGGTTCCCTTATCTATATTACCCTTCAGAGAGCCCGTTCGGCACGCGAGGCAATCGAAATAATCGTTGAACTTGCAAATGAGTACGGATATGCCTCTTCAGGAGAATCTCTCTCCATTGGAGACAAGGACGAAGCCTGGATTATGGAAATCATCGGCAAGGGCTCAAAAATCGTCAATGGAAAGAATGTGAACAAGGGTATCGTCTGGGTTGCAACACGTATTCCCGATGGATATATCAGCGCACATGCCAATCAGGCAAGAATTACCAAAATAGACTTCAAGGACAAGAAGAACTGGCTCTACGCCAAGGATGTGGTCTCTTTCGCTCGTGAAATGGGATACTTTGAAGGCAAGGATGAGGAGTTCAGTTTCTGTGATGCCTATGCTCCCCTTAATTTCGGTGCACTCAGAGGATGTGAAGCACGCGTGTGGAGTGCATTCAATATTCTGGGTGAAGGTATGATCGGTGACAGAAAGGCTGAAGAGTACCTCGACTACGCAATGGGTTATAATAAAGATAACAGACTTCCTCTCTATATTAAACCTGCCAAGAAGGTCGGTGTCAAGGAGGTAGCTGACGTTATGAGAGACCATTATGAAGGCTCTCCCATGGATATGACAGTAGATGCAGGTGCCGGTGGACACCACACTCCCTATAGATGGAGGCCCATGCACTTTGAGGTGGATGGCAAACAGTACCTCAACGAAAGGGCTCTTGCCACACAGCAGACCGGTTTCTGGATTGTATGCCAGAGCCGCAACTGGCTTCCCGACGAGATCGGAGGTATCCTCTGGTTTGGTGTTGATGATGCTGCAACATCTTGTCTTACCCCCTGTTATACAAGTATGACGAGAGTCCCTGAGTGTATTCGCACCGGCAATGGCAATATGATTACCTACTCTCCTACATCACTTTTCTGGGTAACCAACCGTATTGCAAACTTCGCATATATGCTTTATGACAGGGTGGCTCCTGAGGTTCAGAAGGTAGCTAATGAATGGGAAAACAACGCTATCGAAGAGGTTAAGGAGATAGACCAAAAGGCTCTCGATATGTTTGCTCTTAATGGCAAGAAAGCATCCAAGGATGTGATTGCCATGGTTACAGATTACTCATGCAACAAGGCTCAAGATCTCTTCTACATCTGGCAGCAGCTTGATATCTACCTCTTGGTTAAGTATATGGACGGCAATATCAAGATACAGAATGAAGACGGTTCGTTTAAGGACAACGGCAATTCGCCTGCCATCCCCGCTTCTCCTTCACAGCCCGGTTACAGTGAAAAGTGGAAAGAGGCTGTAGTTAAGGATGCAGGAGATATTCTTGAAGTTAGATAATGTTCGATTTCATACATCTCTCGGTTATAGATGTCCTGGATATCCTTCTCGTAGGATTCCTGATATACAAGCTGATAAAGATAATGAAAGGCACATCTGTCTTCAATATCTTCATTGGCATAGTAGTCATCTATTTGGCCTGGATAGTGGTTACCGCTCTGAATATGAGCCTGCTCTCTTCAATACTGGGGCAGGTTCTCGGAGTCGGTGTCATTGCCCTGATTATCATTTTCCAGCCTGAAATCAGACGTTTCCTTCTTCATATCGGTTCAAAATATGTTACCGGTTCCAAGAAGAATCCTCTCACCAGGTGGCTCTTTCAGAGTAGCGAGATCGAGATGAAGGCTACCGCCCTCGACGAGATTGCACAGGCCTGCAGGAGGATGTCTGATACCAAAACGGGAGCCCTTATGGTAATCAAGCACAGCAGTTCCCTCGAGTTCGTGGAGCAGACAGGCGACTTACTTGATGCCTTGGTGAACAGGCGTCTTATAGAGAATATTTTCTGGAAGAATACACCTCTTCACGATGGAGCTATGGTTATTTCGCATGAAAGAATCATAGCAGCCAGATGTACTCTCCCGATTGTAGACAATCCCAACATCCCTCCTCAGTATGGTATGAGGCATAGGGCTGCAGTAAGTATCACACAGGATACAGACGCGGATGCAATCGTAGTCTCTGAAGAGACAGGAAACATCTCTTTTGTATCCAAAGGAGAACTCAAGACCGTATCAAGCCTGAGTGAACTTAAACTGTTAATCGAGAATTCATATAAGAAAGATCAGAACCAATAGAGTGCAATCAGCTCTCATGCGGGCAGTTAGACTTTTCTGGTCTGACTGCTTTTTTTATTATGAATTTGGATTCGTTGTGTCTCAAGATTCTTTTGATGTTACTCAGGTGAGACAGCCATATTATTACTACCGCTATTATACTGAATAATCTGAGGATTATGCTGTCGGTGCGAAGGATGAATGGGTATGCAAGTATTGCTATTAGGACCGAAAGCGACATGTAGCGGCATACTGCTAATGTGGCAAGGAAAACTGCAAAGCATACCAACATAGTCCATGGCTGCATTGCTGCAAGGATGCCGCACAGGACAGCCACTCCCTTTCCTCCCTTGAAATTGAAGAAAATAGGGAAGATGTGTCCCAACATCGTTGAGAGCCCGAGCCCTGACTGCAATGCAATAAACGCCTCTGTTCCCGGTGTAAGCGTAGAGAGTCGTGCCATTTCGACTGCAGCTACCCCTTTCATCGCATCAATGAAAAATACCACAACCCCCATCTTCCATCCGTATGTCCTCTGGACATTGGTGGCTCCGGGGTTGCCGCTGCCATTGTTCCGTATGTCTTCACCGTAGTAGAGCCTGCAGAGAAGGATTGCGCTGGAGGCTGAACCGAGCAAATATGCTGTCAATATCAGTAGGATGATAGATATAGCCACGACTATTCATTTTTCGCAAATATACACTTTTCCAATTATGATTATATTTGCAGCCATGAATAAAAGATCTATTATTGAAGCCAGATTGGGCTTTGAGAGGCTTCGAGAGGCTGTTGCATTGAAAACTACTACAGAGTATGCTGCCTATAAAGCTTCTGAAGAAGGGATATCGACGGATGCCACTCAGGTGGAGCATCGTCAGGCTATATGTGACGAAATGAGAGTGATAAGGATGTTCGAGGCGTCATTCCCCGAACCCTCCTATATAGATTGCATCCCCTTTCTTGTTCCTCTGAAAGGAGGACAGGATTATATTGACCTCGAGTCGTTGGTAAAACTGAGATCTTCGCTTGACCTTCTTAGGCGAATTCTTGGATTCTTCTCTACCCCCTCTTCTGAAAAGTATCCTCTTCTGAAGCAGATGAGCAGTTCCGTTATCTCCTTTCCTGAGGTTCTCAGAAGGATTGATACGATTCTGGACCGCTTTTCCCAGATCAAGGACAGCGCTTCAGAGGAGCTTTTTGCCATAAGGAAGGCTATAAGGGAACAGGAGGGAGCCGCTTCGAGAAAGATCCAGAGTATTCTGAGAAGTGCCGCAGAAGAGGGCTTGGTGGATGAAGAGGCGACTGTCTCTGTCAGGGATGGAAAGCTCTTGATTCCAATCTCTTCTGCGAACAAGAGAAAAATTCGCGGGATAGTCTATGATGAGTCCGCATCTGGCAAGACCTCCTTCATCGAACCTATCGAGGTCATAGAGAACAACAACCGTCTGAGGCAGCTTCATCTAGATGAACAGCGTGAGATTATCCGTATTCTCACTCTCTTTACGGACTTCCTGAGGCCCTATATAGATGATATTCTCTCTTCTGAAGAGTTTATGGGGGAACTCGACTTCATAGATGCAAAGTGTGCAGTGGGCATGAAATACAGAGGTGGAAAGCCTGTCCTCAATCTTCAAGGGGAGGTCCTTTTGCGTCAGGCGCGCCATCCTCTGCTGGAAGAGGCACTCAAGAGGGAGGGAAAGGAGATTGTCCCTCTTGATATAACCCTAAATTCCCAAAAAAGGATTCTCCTTGTCTCAGGTCCTAATGCCGGAGGAAAATCTGTTGCCCTAAAAACCACAGGACTTCTGCAGTATATGTACCAATGGGGACTCCCTGTTCCCGCTTCCCAAGCATCAGAGATGATGGTCTTCAACCGCTTTTTTGTCGATATCGGAGATGGACAGTCTTTGGACAATGACCTGAGTACTTACAGTTCGCATCTTCTCAATATGAAGGAGGTGCTCGATGGGGCGGATGAAAACTCACTGGTGCTCATTGATGAGTTCGGCTCGGGTACGGAACCCTCTGCCGGAGGTGCCATTGCAGAAGAGATTCTCAGCGTTCTGGATAACAGGGGATGCTATGGTGTGATTACCACTCACTATTCCAATCTTAAGTTCTATGCCACCGGTTCCAACAGGGTGATAAATGGTGCCATGCTGTTTGACATCAGGAAAATATCTCCCGAGTTCAAACTGGAGATAGGGCTTCCTGGCAACTCTTTTGCCTTTGAACTTGCCAGGAAGATGGGACTTGACGAGGCTGTGGTAAAGGGCGCAGAGGAGCGTGTGGGAAAGGATTACGTCTCCATCGAGCGGAATCTCAAGAAAATCGCCAGAAACAGGAAGCAGCTTGAGGAACGCCTTGTCAGGATCAAGGCTACAGACAGAACTCTGGACAGCATAACTGAAAAATATGAGAAGGAGCTCTCTGAAATCAAGGCATTGAGAAAGCAGATTATCGATGAGGCAAAGGAACAGGCAAGGGATATAGTCAACGGGGCCAACAGACAGATAGAGAATACTATCAGGCAGATCAAGGAGTCACAGGCGCAGAAAGAGCGTACCGCTGCTGCCCGTAAGGAGCTCAGGGATTTCAAGGATGAGATCGATCAGAGGGCTGTTTCGCAGAACGATGAACTTATCTCGAGAAAGATGGCACAGATTATCGAACGGAAGAAACGCCAGCAAGAGCGACGAGAGAAGAGGGAAGCCGCTGCTGAGATTCAAAGCCATCAGGCTGATGTCGCTACTCCTGAGCAGCACAAACCGGCACCCGAGAAGGTCGAGATAGCAGTAGGAGCTTTTGTCAAGGTCAACGGGACAGATATTGTGGGCAAGGTAATAGAACTTTCCAAAGGGAACCTTCAGGTGGCTGTGGGTGACATAGTCTACAAAACCAAGCTAAATCAGGTAAAGCCCATTTCAAATGCCTCTGCCAAAGATTTTTACAAGGCAGCATCCCGTCCTTCTACTACATCATCTTCACTTAAACCCATGTCTGCGCAAAGGCTGGAGTTCAAGCCATCTATCGATGTGAGGGGGATGCGTCTAGAAGAAGCTATTCCTGCTGTCTCACGTTTTATAGATGATGCTATGATCGTAGGTGTTAACCAGGTCTCCATTCTTCATGGCAAAGGGAACGGAGTCCTCAAGGAAGAGATACGCAAATATCTGAAAATTACTCCCGGTATCATCTCTTTTGCCGATGAGCATATTGAAAGGGGGGGTAGCGGTATTACCATAGTGAATCTATAGCTTGTATAAATTGGATTATGTTGGAATTGCTCTATCCGAGAAAGTGTTGTGTGTGTTCAGATGTGTTGGAGAGGGGTCAGGAGCATATCTGCAAATCGTGTATGGAGGATTTCCCGTACACTTATTTTTGGAACTGGCGTGACCATCCTTGGGAGAAGGCTCTGTGGGGACGCTGTAATTTCCGTTTTGTATGTTCTCTCTTCTATTATTCAAGAGATAACGACTACTCCCGTCTTGACAAAAGAATCAAGTACGCCGGAGATATTTCTTTGGGCAGGTGGCTCGGAGCCATGCTTGGGGAGAAGATGAAGATTTTATGTGAGGATGTGGATTATATAGTACCTGTACCGGTACATCCCATAAGGCGATGGGAGAGGGGCTATAATCAGGCAGAGGTCATTGCAAAGGGTATCGAGAAGGGACTTTGCCGTTCCTCCATATTATATAATGCCCTCTACAGACGGAAGAATTCCGTCTCCCAAACATCGCTGGATGTAAATGACAAGTGGAATAATGTAAAGGGTGTCTTTGGACTTAAAAGGGGGGCATGTGATGTGCTTGCCGACAAGCATGTTCTTATCGTGGATGATCTTCTGACCACTGGAGCAACTGCCCAGGCCTGTTTCGATGCTCTCGCACAGGTCCCGGGCATAACTATTTCATTTGCAACTCTGGCAGCAGTCAGACGTTGAATGCTCTCTTAACGGTTTCAACAGAGTCGAGATCTTCCCATGCGAAGAAACGGACCTCCTTATCCACGCTCTTTCCGTTCTCAATCACTTTTACGGTTGCCGTGTAAGGGTCTCGTCCGAAGTGTCCGTAAGATGCAGTAGGAAGGTAGATGGGATTCTCGAGTCCAAGTTTTGCAATGATGGATGCTGGACGCAGGTCGAAAATC
>JAQXKS010000031.1 GCA_029010575.1 Bacteroidales bacterium
ACATCAAGAACGCGCCGGAAATCATTGATCAGATATGCGAAGTGGCTTCAGGTTGGCCTACATTAGCCAAGGAGTGCGGGGTGCCTCAGACTATGATTGACGCCATTGTGCCGCATCTCCTACTCAAGCTATAGAAAAATAAGAGCCGTCATCGTTCTTGGTGACAGCTCTATTGAGTCTGTTACTATTGTAGACCTTCTGTAAGCGTCTCCGATTTGACGTATCATTTGCATAAAGAAAGCAGGGCGTGTGCTCTGCTATTCTTTGGTCCATTTGTCAGGCAGAAGGTCCCGGGTAAGCCTCGCGTCTTGAGTTGGGAGGAAGAAGTTGATGCCTAATTATATAGGGATAGTCACGAAATAGACTTAAAAATATAACCAGTTGATTGTAAATGTGATAAACATTTCGTATCTTAGTAAGAGGAATAAAAATTCCTCCGAACACCGTGGAAAAGTGAATTTCGGAGGAATTTATCTGACATTCAGCAAGAGATTGCATTTACCGAGTTTGATTGGAAAAATACGGGAGAGTCTGCAGGTTAACTCAAATTGAAGGAATTAAATGACTATCCCTACAATATTTTCTCCTTCGGGAAATAGTCAAAAAGGAAGAGTGGGAAGGCACTTATAATGCTGATAGATTCGGAGTTTATGAGAAACTCTTTCTGAGCATCAAATATCGCTATCTGGCTTACTGTATGCTTATCCTCTGGTATCTCTTTCTCTCCACTGCAGATATAATTCGCCTTTGAAACATTCTGGGCAATAAGAAGGCTCCAGTTGTCTAGGCGAGACCTGATTTCTTTTTCAGTCGCAGGTCTCCTTGTGCTGAGCGTGAGAAAGTCAAGACTCTTGTAGTCGGAGAAGGAATCAGCGATATTCTTGAAAGAAGAATTGATGCATTCCTTTCTAGAAATAACATAAGTTAAGTAGTCACTATCCGGAAGAGTCTTTGTATATCGGATAGCTTCAACCATAGGGTAGTTGATATACAAACGCCCATTGTCTGTCTCGTCATTGAATAGATCAAGCATTTCTTCAATCTGGCTGTTCATGTCCTCAAGAGTGAGATTCTTGTTCTGGAAGTCATAATCAAAGATGAGATAGATTTCGGAGAAGTCAGAACTCTTGATATCGTCTTTGAAAGGGGAGTCATCATGTTGCTGAAATCGTTCCTTCAAGATAGATACGATATCTCCATCTCCTTCAAAGCTTTGGAGCTCATTATACAATTCGTATATGTTGTTTCCGAAAGAGCATACGATGTTCTGCTTGTCCTTAAAGAACAAGGTCTCGATGGTCCTGAACAGGTCGGGCTCGCGTTTAGCACCTTCGAAAACAAACAGTATCATACAGTGAATGTGTTGCCTCTGAAGAGTTTTTCAATGTTATGGCCGAATCTCAGCTCCTTGTCCGTACAATCGCAGAGGGCTTTGATCTTGTTATCGTTGACAATAAAGTTGCAGTCCGGACGAAGCAGGTCATTCGTCATCAGGTATGTATTATGCGATGACGTGAACACCTGGCAGTCAAGTCCAAAGAGTAGCTTGCAGACTTCGAATGCAAGCTTGAAGTGGTAGAATGCGTCAAATTCGTCAATGAATACGAAGGTCGCGTCACTCATTCTCTTTGTCCAGAAATACAAGAGTTCAAGTGCATGGGTACCTGTAGAGGATATCAGGGTGAAAGGAATCTTCTTCCTTCCGACGACGCAGAACAGGTTCTTATCACCCTTAACCGGAGTCGCAAATTCAAATTTCTGTCCGCTGATCTCCAGAAGGAATCGCTTGAAATCCGGTACCAGATTGTTGCTGATGATAAACTCATCCAGCAGCGTTATAGTATTCTCTAAGCCGATGAACTCTCGTGTCTCAAGACAACGGAACCAGAGCATACCATTGACGAACTTGTTCAATTGGATAAGGTAGTTGTCAGCAGAGAGGGGATATGAGGTGAGTAGGAAGTTAACGATAGAGATATTGTTAGCATTGTCCGCCAGATTATGTTTTATGGCGTCTCCCATCGGATATTCGTTTGAATCAATATTGAGTATGCCATTTGCTCTCTTAAATACTTGCTTTCCATCTACATTCATCTGCTCGTAACGGAGGATACCCATGAAGTCCTTTCCATAAGCATAGTCAACTGTCTGACCGTTAAAAATGAAAGTGTACTCGAAATCGACAATCAAATCCTGGCTTCCGGCAAAAGTGAAGTTGACATAATAATCCTGCTTCTTCCACTTCTGAGAAAGATGATTTACAATATCGAAGATTGCGAGGCCGAAATTGGTTTTTCCAGAGCCATTGGGACCGTATATGATACCGTTCTTGATGATGCCCTCCTTGATTGCGAACGTGTTGAAGGAATAGTTGCTGTGTCTGGTAAGATCCAGCTCAATCCTGTTGTTGAATCCGCGGAAGTTTTTTACGGCAAACTTTGCAAGCATAAGCGTCTGAATTATGTTTCTGATGCAAATTTACGCAAAACTTTGGAATTACCGTAAAAAAATTACGGAATATTGCACCAGTCATCATCATTAAAATAGTCCTTTTGTTGTTATTGTTAAAATTATGCAATAAAGTTGATATATATAACTATTTCGAAAACTTTAACAATTTTTAACATTTTCTTTTCGTATCCTCAGATAAAACTGGCTATCTTTGCACAACAATGAAACAGTTGATTACACTTCTTGAGGAGTTTAACCTCAATTCATTTAATTCGCCTGAAGCACTTGATAATGCTCTTATGGAGATAGCCAAACGTGTATTGTTTGGAGGACATTTTTCTATTGACAACCAATTGGATGTGTATCCTTTTGACATAGAATTCTATTGTCACAGCGACAAATCAGATGCTCCGAAATGGAAAAAGGACTATGGTATGTATCATACAGGAGATTTGCCTTATTTCCCAAAATGCTCACTGTTCCCACATAGTTCTGGCGTTGATTTCAGATTCGAGGATGAGTCAGAACAATTCAGAGCCTCGTTCTTAATCAGAGGCTACGAATTCATAGATGCGAATGCACGGACAGATAAAGAAAAGCATGGTAGAATAAGCAATCCCACATTTTTATGTGAGGATTTATTCGGTTCTTGCCAGTTTGATGGGCATGGTTTGAATATCGTTTGGGTCGATGATTTTTTGAAAGAAGGCACTCCTATAAAGGATGTTCGCTTCAATCTTTGCAAATATGATGACCACAATAAGCCGACAATTCCAGGACCGGAAGATGAGCCTATGAAAGGCAAGAAGGACAGAGTCCAAGACCCTAAACTCTGGCGTTTCAAGAGATAATCCAATAACATGATCGAAGACAATCAATGTAACAGGGTGTTCTTTTCCGCCCTGCTTGGGAAGCGCTGTCCCATTGCGTTCCGTGGACTGACCGAAGTCCTCGACAAATATGCGGTCCCATGGTCTCTGCTTGAGGGCACAAACGATATCTGGTGTCGTGATTATATGCCTGTCCAGGTCCTGCCGAACCAATTTGTGGGATATGACTACCATCCGGATTATCTGCTCCGCAATGCGAAGGATGAGGCCACGATAACGGACGGAAACGAGATATGCAGTAAGCTTGGATATGCATGCAGCAATATGCTCGGTATGGTCAAGATTGATGGCGGCAATGTGGTAAAGGCATCTGGACGTGCAATAATGACAGGCAAAATATTCGAGGAGAATCCCGGGGTCAATCTATCTGAATTCATCCGCTGTATAGAAACTGCTCTTGGTGCAAGGTTAGTAGTCCTGCCTTGGGATTCCAATGAAGAGTTCGGACACTCGGACGGAATATGTCGGTATATCGGCGAGGACCGGGTCTTGCTGACTAACTATGCTGATTTCGATAGCAAAATGGCTGTACGATTCCGCAATATTCTTAATGCCTGTTTCAAATGTGTGGAAGAAATGAAATTTTGCACCAAGAAGAAGCCCCATAAGCATAGCTGGGCATATATCAACTGGCTTCAGACTGAGCAGGTGCTGATTCTTCCGAAGTTCGGTATCGAGGAGGATGAGCAGGCCTTTGAGCAGATTTCCCAGCTGATGCCGGAATACGCAGGGCGCATCGAGATGGTGGATGCCAGGGACCTTGTCATTCACGGAGGCTGTTTCAACTGCTGCAGCTGGACTATCAGAGAAGAGCAGTGCAGAGCAATGTCTCAGTAAATTGATTATACTGCATCAGCATCATAATCCACCTTGCCGAACCCGTCCAAGTCCGGTACAGACTGTTCTTCGTTCGGGTCGGCAGGAATCCATCCGTAACCGGCAAGGTAGAATTTTGCCCTGGCAGCGAAGGTGCTCTTCCCTCTTTGTTTCTATGAGCACTCTTTCACTACCAGGTAAATTAAAAGGCTACTCGCTACCTGTGGGGTCTTCTCCGGTGCTCAGCTATTCATACCAAGCTGGAACTGTTCTGTCTGACATAGGCATTTCAAGATTTTGCATAATTGACTGTCTACGAATGCAAAATATAAGATTTTTCCGGGAATAATTGCTACCTTTGATGACACACATCATTCTTACACATGACAAAAAACAATGGAAGTCACCAATCTGCTTGATATTCACACCAGAGAAGAACTCTATGCCTGGTATCTTGAGAATCACGACAAGGTATCGGACTTTTGGATGCGCGTCAACCGGGCAAGGGAACCGTATCCCGGTGTTGTCGGTTATGTGGATGCAGTGGAAGTGGCTCTTTGTTTCGGGTGGATTGACAGCACAATGAAACGCATAGATGAGGGTAAGCCTATCCAGCATTTTACCCCAAGGCGCAAGGGCAGCAACTGGTGCCGTCATAACATCGAGCGCTGCCGCAGGCTCATTGATATCGGAGAGATGACACCTGCGGGCCTTTCCCTGCTGCCGGACCTTGACCCTGACCATTTTATTTTCGAACAGTGGGTCGTCGATGCCCTGAAGGCTGACCCTATAGTATGGCAGAACTTCAACTCATTCCCCGGTGCCTACCGGCGCATCAAGGTCGACCGCATCCAGCATTACAACAGCACGAAGCGTCCGGAGTACGCGATGCATATGCTCCAGACGCTGATAGATGATACTCGTAAGGGCAAAATGCAGCCCGGGTGGGATGACAATGGAAAATTATTCAATTATTAGTATTTCGACTACCAAGAGTATCCACACCATTGACTCTTGCAATTTCATCTGATGGTGCGGTCGTGATACCATGTCTCTGATTCAAACCACGTGTTATCGTATTTGCTATTCTTTATAATGCTTCATCTGCGCAATCTTATTTGCTCGAAGGTGACCAATGCAATATACCATGTCTTTATCAATCCATTGCTCGCAGGTTCTACAAGCTTCTGTTAATGCTGGATTGCTGCTATGAAGCTTATCCTTTGGGTGTGAACTATTTGAGGGTGGTCTGCGTTGTGTTCCTGCATGCGGTTTTTACGGCTGTGAAGTAGTCGTGAATTTCTGTTGATGGACAAGGCTGTTTGTAACTGATCTTGTTCTCGTCGCAGTGGCTATCAGCTGGGCGATCTCTTCCTTTGTCATCATGGCTTTTGGTATCTGATATAAAGGTAACTACTCGATTGCAGCCCTATAAGACGTCGTTTGTCGGAGGCTTACGATTCTACAACTCAAGATACAGAATAAATGTGTACCAATTTGGTACTTTATTTTAAAAATGATATTTTTACAAAACAAAATAGAATGAAAATGGTTGTAGTAAGCAGTAGGGAATTCAGGGCTAACCAGCGTAAATACTTTGTCTTAGCCCTTACAAATGATGTCGTGATTACGTCCAGGAGTCACGGTAGCTATAGGCTTGTGCCTGTGAGAGAAAGTGATACGCTCATTGATCAGACCACTTTAGAGGCTAAAATCAGACGCGGAATAGAGGAGTATGAATAGGGTAAAGTTCATAGAATGGAGAAAGGGGAGAGTGTTGATGGCTTCCTTAGTCGAATGATTAATGAAGACTGAAATGTACAGAATAGTATTTTCTAACGACGCCAAAAAGGACCTAAGGAACTGAGCAAAAAAGCACCCAGGCTATTAAGAAACTATCCAAGATTCTGGAAGAAATCCAGGAGCATCCTAGGACTGGTACCGGTCAGGTGGTCTATACGCTTATACCGATTTTCTACGACATTGCTCTCAAGAAAGGCATACGTCCAGAACGTCCTTGTGCTGTGGCGAGCATAGCATCCTAGGTGGGTATTACCTGTTCTCCGATTGCTGCTGCTGTTGCTTCGTTTGTTGTCATCTCTTCTGCCAATGGCTTTGAGGTGACCAATCTTCAGGTCGTGGCAGTCACAATTCCTTCCTGTTGAACGTTACCTATACACATTAACGTCCTACCTTCCCGAAAAATGCTTCCATAGATAGTTAGCTAGTAAGTAAAATGATTTCAGTGCACAGCGACCCTGCTCGGAGGCGATTCTGAAGGGGGTGCGTGTTCACTGGAGCCCTTCCTAGGGCCTCAGTGCACAGGCATGTGCCCCAGAGCCACTTCTGAGGCCTATGCCCGTTCACTGTTTTCACTTTACTCGCCATAAGTCCACACTTTGGCGTCATTCTTCACGATGACCGCTACCGCCAGGCTTGCAGCTGAACGTATTCATGGCTCGTTGACGTCATTCTACATGATGAATCTTACCGCCCGACTCTCCAGATGAACTTTTCATAGCCCGTTAGCACCCGACCATGTGGTAAACGCAGCTACTGCATGTTGCCGTCCAACCTCCCGTTGAATGTTTCCAATGCTTTTTGGCGTTAGGCATTTCCATTGAATGCTGCCGCTGCTCGTTGGCATCCGACATTCCGATGAGCGCTGCCATACCTCGTTGGCATTCGACAATCAGGTAAACGCAGCTACTGCACGTTGACGACCTGCCTTGACGTTGAACATCTTAATGCTGAGTGGCATAATGAATCATGGCCTATGGAGTGTGGGGACCGGATATCGAACGTATCGGCTTATCAAATTAAGAGTAAAACGATTTCAGTGCTATCAACCTGTGGTGCTGTATCGCCGAAACCGAATGCGTAAACGGGTGCGGACCAGTCGGCTGCTTTGGTCAAATAGAAAACATTAAACCACAATCCCTACATACACCTTCATCTTCCTCAATACTATCCCTATTGACCCGCCGGTCCTGATTGAGTCGAACTCAGCATCCTATTCGCGCGGGCTTACGTACACCTTCAGTTCCCTCTTGCCTTCGAAAGAATCCTGGCAGGTAGCCTTCATCTATTTTTTTTTGTCATAGAGCTAAAAAGGTATCAATCAGTGTTATAGGTATCGCCTGACCCTCTTTTTGTATTCTTCGTATTCTATTCCGAAGGCAGCTCTGCAGAACACTTCTTCCTGCTTTATCTGCAGGTCCAACATAATGATGGTGAAGAGTGCAAATGCCAGATGAAGGATATTCGGGAAAGCCAACAGCAGGCCAATATACATCAGGTCGAAGCCAACGAATGCAGGGTTGCGGCTTATCCGGTAGATGCCGCGCTGAACCAGCTGCGTCTTGTCTTTGTCCGGGATGCCAGCCCTCCAGCTGTCCGCCATGGTCAGCATGGCAACAATGAAGAAGACTACTCCGATGGCGGTGATGGCAAGTCCTGCCCATTGTAGTGCAGGGAATTCTCTGAGTACCGGGATGATTGTCATCTTCGGAAAGAGGATGATGCTTGCAATCTCTACCGGTACGACAGCGAGGGTCGCCCATCCCATTACCTTCTCAATAAGAAGGACCTTCCGCGCTTTGGTGCCCTTGCCTATCTGGTTGGTGGTGATACCTTGTCTGCTCTGGGCCAACTTCTTGCCTAGATATGCCGCATAGAAGATACCCATCAGGCTTAATGCCAAAATTTTTTCTGCCATAGTTATTAAACTACTTTTCAGTTCTCCCCAGGTGGAGTCACGTTCCCAGGTCCCGAGGTCTCCCTCCTTTGAGGAGTATCCTTAGTCAATAATTACCGCAGTTCAGGAAGCGCTTACCGTGAGGGAGTATCAGTTCTTTCTTTATTCCATTCTGCCGTATTTCATCTCTTCGCCGTTGGCGTCATATTGTTTGCGTTTTCCTACCGGAGGCTCCGTGAGGGTTATTCTCACTATGGCGGTTCTATGGATGCTTCTTGAGACAGCCTCCTCAAACCCTTCCATCTGGTGGGGGAGGAATCTCCGGCAGATCGCTCTCAGTGCCTCTTTTTTCGTAACCTCATCTTCCACAAGCTCCGCCATTGCTACGGCTGTGGCTGAATGGAACTCCAGTGTGAAGCTGCCATCCTTCGGCCCTCTGAGCGGTCTGCAGCGGGTGACGGCTGACAGGAACACCTTAGGGTGGAGCCTGAGGATGTCCAACTTCCTGCCTTCATTGGCACAGTGGAACCAGAAAGTTTTCTCATCGGTTCGCACAAGAGATAGCGGCAACCCATACGGATTGCCATCTTCATCGGTCATGCTGACCGTTATGTATGGAGCCTTGTCGAATACCTGCAGTGCCCATTCGGCACTCATCTGCCTGCTTTCCTTTCTCATATTGTAAACCTTTGTCAGTAGTGTTTCATCAGTGTTTCATCGAGGGCGTACTGAGTCGGTCCCCATGAACTTTCAAATATAATATATTTTTTCGTCTGTACTATTCTGCTTCTATGACAAAACACTTTCCTCTGTCATCTGAAAATGAAAAGACAAGGTGCGTCTATTCTCATTTTGTTATGAAGAAGCGGTATAGGAACATCAAGGCGGCAGTAATCAACGCGGGACCTATTCCGCAATAGAAACATGCAAAGAACTCGACAGGGATGCACGGTATGAACTTGAGAGTGATTCCGAGGCACATCATGAAGATTACCAGAACCCAACCTCTGGGGGGAAGGAAACAGAGTAGGGATTTCTTCTTCTGCTGGAAAGACAAAATCCTATCGGAGTATTTTTTGACTATTTTCCTGAACATCATTACAAAACAGCATATCACCAAAGCGCTGCCCAAAAGCAGCAAGGCCAACGATGCAGAAGTGTCCAATAAGAAATATGATTTTAGTCCTGTCAGAAAAACCTTCACTCCAGGGGCTCCCCAAACTATGGCATTGGCAAGCAGCAGGTATCGCTTGCTGACAGGAAGGATCTTATCAATTTGCATAATCATCTCTTTTTACAAATATACAAATACATTAGTGTCCGGTAAAAACTTATAAAAGTTCTTTGAAAATATTGAGAATTAGGTAGTTATAGAGGTTTTTCGACTCAACCGATTTGAATTTATCTTTGCAAAACCTAACTACAATATTGTCAATGAACTGGATGGTTCTACCGAACCAAGT
>JAQXKS010000032.1 GCA_029010575.1 Bacteroidales bacterium
GGTTGAACGACAGCCAGTCGAATGACTTCCTGAAGTTCTGACGGAACCGGCTCTCGCATGAGCGACCGCACCTCGCCATCTGGGTGAAGTTGAGTCGTCCGGTATGTGTGAGAATAAGTTCCATGGTCTCGATGAAGAAAGATTGAAAAGT
This sequence comes from Bacteroidales bacterium, assembly GCA_029010575.1. Lineage (GTDB taxonomy): Bacteria > Bacteroidota > Bacteroidia > Bacteroidales > UBA932 > Coprenecus. The sequence continues at coordinate 152 of JAQXKS010000032.1, forward strand.
TTTGCTTAAATTTGTCTGGCCGGAGAGGGCTTTTGAATTTCATCTTTTTTAACACTTTTTTCGGCTTCGTTCTATGCCGTCTGCGAGATGCTGTAAAGCTACCTGAAAACGGGCTATTGTATGAGTAAGTAATTGAAATTTATATAATTTTAAATTTTTAACGAAGTATTGATGAGCAGAAACAGAACTGAAAACCCAAACATAGCATCAGACAGGATTGACATACTTGAGGATCACGAGATTTTCGTGTTCGGAAGCAATCTCGCAGGCCATCATGGTGGCGGTGCGGCAAGGGCGGCAAACATGAAATTCGGCGCGGAATGGGGTGTCGGGGTCGGACTTACAGGCCAGTCCTATGCCATTCCAACTATGCAAGGTGGAGTTGAAACCATCAGACCGTATGTCGATGAATTCATCCGGTTCGCACAGGCAAATCCGGAATTGAAATTTCTGGTCACCCGAATCGGCTGCGGCATAGCCGGCTTCAGGGACGAAGAAATCGCGCCATTATTCCATAAAGCCCTGCAGGTTTCCAACATATACCTGCCTGAAACCTTCTACGACCTTTTACAAAGCCACGACCCGAAGATATGATAACAGTCATCACCATAAAAGTCCGAACAGACCTACAATTTGTATTGTTTATCAGGCAAGAATATTATAGATTTCGATTCATAGTGGAAACGGCCAGGAAGGTAATTCAAAGATGGTGCATGAAGCTGTACCGGATTGATAAGCATCAACATCTCGAAGATTAGTAATTTAAAAATGAATACAATATGGATGTCAGACAATGTATGATTATCGATTTAGAGAAACGAGGAGACAAGCGAATGTTTGTCACCGAGCGTGTATCGTCTATTAACAAGAACAAGAACGGACTTTGGTCTGTCCGGTTTTCGACATCCCCTCGTATTTTCAACTACAATCCGTCACGTTTGCTATATTTAACAAGTCCAGAAAAAATCAATCTTGACGAAAAAGGTCTTTATATCAAAAACAGACATATCTGTAATGCGGCAGAATTACTTCGCTTTACAGATGGGAAATACACCTACTATCGAGTGATATACGACAATGGTCATTATGAAGATTTAGAAGGAAATGAGGTTTATGTCACCCGTACTCCCATTGATAAAACAGGAGGTTCTACTTGGGATTATCTTCGAAAACTGGCTGATGAAACAGGTCTGATTGCAGAAGAAGATAAAAATATCCTATCCAAACAATATGAACTGGTGGATGTCAAGCGTGACAATGTTCCCCTTGCTCAATACCTGGGTGATAAAACGAAATTGGCTACATATTCTATACCCTGGCAAGTATATTATCCATTCGGATGCAATGCCAGTCAAAAAGCTGCCGTAGAAGCAGCGTTAACACATCAGCTAAGCATCATTCAGGGTCCGCCGGGAACAGGAAAAACACAAACCATACTGAATATCATTGCCAATCTGGTTATGAAAGAGAAAACCATATTGGTGGTATCAAACAATAACTCGGCAGTAGAAAATGTAGCTGAAAAACTTAGCGCAGAAGGATTAGGCTTTCTCGTGGCACAATTGGGTAGTGTGCAAAATAAAGAGATGTTTTTAGCCAGCCAGTCAGAATATCCGAATATGGCAGACTGGAAGATTGATGATCAGACATCAACAAGAGAGACAGCATATAGCTCACTTCAAGCCGTTTCACAAGGATTTGATGGACAACTCCGTCAAGCCAGACTAAAGTCAGAATACGATGCCTTATTAAAAGAATCGAAATACAACGAAATGCAGGAAAACAATCATGTAGAGAATGCATGGTTGAAGGGGAAGCCATCTTCAAGGCTTATAGAATTGCTCAATCAATATCAGATTGTAGCAGAGAATGGAGATAAGCCCAGCTTTTGGTTTAGATTAAAATGGGCTTTCTCATTAGGATCCAAAATGCTGACATTTTTAAATAGAAAAGCATCAGACATCATAAACGGTTTGGAATCGGCATATTACTTCTCTCGAAAAACTGAAATAAAGCGAGAGTTGGAATCTATTGCATCTATGCTCCAAGACTTAGATATCCCCAAAAACGTGAAAGAACTTCGTTCCTCCTCCCTCCAGTTACTAAAAGACCAGATAGCCAAACGATATAGTAACGTATTTAGGAAGAGATTTACCATCAGGGATATCAAACCCCGAACAGAAGAGTTACTGAACGAATATCCAGTTGTGCTCAGCACCACCTATTCAGCCAAGAGCTGCATCAGTAAGGATATGGTATTTGATTATGTGATAATGGATGAAGCTTCACAAGTGGAAATCAAAACGGGAGCCTTGGCTTTGTCGTGTGCAATGAATGCCGTAATTGTAGGTGACGACAAGCAATTGCCTAATGTAGTAGGCAAGGAAGAAGAATTGGCATTGAAAGCAATCCAGACAACTTATAAAGTGGACGAAAGATACAATGCAGTCACACACAGCTTTCTGCAATCGTGTGTCGAAGTCTTCCAAGATGCACCGGTCACACTGCTTCGGGAACATTATCGCTGCCATCCCAAAATCATAGAGTACTGCAACCAGCGCTTTTACAATGGAGAACTGGTTACCATGACTAATGATAAAGAGGAAAAAGAGGTATTGCAAGTTATTCAAACCGTACCCGGCAACCACGCAAGAGGACATTTCAACCAAAGAGAAATAGATGTCATAATACAGGAGGTCTTGCCAAAATGTACGGAATCGGAAAGCATAGGCATCATCACACCTTATCGGGCGCAAGCTCAAGCAATTAATCAGGCTGTAGGAAAGGAGATAGCCAGTACAGTACACATGTATCAAGGTCGTGAATGTGACACTATCATCATGAGTATGGTGGACAACTCCCCTACCGAATTTTCGGATGATGCAAACTTGCTCAATGTGGCCATTTCACGTGCTAAAAACAAGCTATGTATCGTAACAAATGGGAATGATAAACCTGAAAATTCAAATCTCAGCCAACTTATCAGCTATATTCTGTACAACAATTTCGAGGTTAAGTCCAGTAAGCTGCATTCTGTTTTTGATTTACTCTATCAGCAAAATACAGCCGAAAGATTAGCTTATGCAGCTGCTCATCCGACCGTTTCAGAATATCTATCAGAGAATCTGATATACGATCTCCTTTTAAAGACTATTGAAGAAGCATGCTTGCAACATACTGGAGTACTTAGTCATTATCCGCTGTCAAGACTTATCGCTGACTGGAGCCTACTGGACGGACAAGAGAAAGCATTTGCTGAAAGTTCATTCTCACATGTGGACTTCCTGCTATATAACACTCTAACCAAACAACCTACATGTGCCATAGAAGTGGACGGATGGCATTTTCATAAGGAGAATGATGCCCAACAAACTCGTGATGTATTGAAAAATCAGATTTTTACAAAGATTGGACTACGTCTGCTTCGCATTTCTACTACCGACACTGTCAATCAAGAAACGATTAAAGACTCATTATTGGAAATTTTATCCCGGGCATAAAAAAAATAAAACTTTACCTTTGCAGAAGATTGTAACCTTGATGCAGAAATCACTGCACTTGTGGTTACCGTTTACAATCGGAGGTTTAAAGACAGAATGAAGATACATCAAATTATATTCAGCCCCACAGGAGGGTACTATGAATGAATTTCCGCTCTTTTTCAGCCTCTCTTAGCTCTTTGGAAAGGGCCTTGCTTCTTTCAGCTGACGTTTGGGATTCCTGGGCCTTGGCTTCACCTGGGTTTCAATGGGTCGGCTATATGATCCTCAAACAGGATTGTAAGGGTATGTTTTGACATCATGCCAGATAAACAAGGTTGTATTGCTAATCAGTCTCCACAGGGACCTGGATGATGGTCAACCATTTGTCCGGATCTTCCTGATTCCAGATTCCGTCTATATAAACCGCACGAGGATTTCCAGCTATCTTATATCCTTCCTTTTCGAGCCAGGCAAAAAGGTCTATGTAAGCCTGATACAGCTTTCCATACTTTCCGAACACCTTCATACAGGCTGCCTTCGGAACCTCCGGTATCTCCTTGAACCTGATGATATCAGAGTCCTTGCCTTTGGCGGTCACTTTCTCGCAATACTCGATGTCAATATCCTTGGGCTTGTAGCCTCCGTGTTCGATGGTATAGCAGTAGCCCGGTGCGGGACACTCGCATCCCAGGCGGGCCATTTCAGGACCAATGACTTCGTAGCACAAGCGGCCGAGGTCTTCGTAAGTAGGGATAATTGTACGATGTGATGCCACAATGATAGCAGGCAGGCTTTCAAAATAAACTTTTTCCATTTTGTGTAATTTTTTTTGGGAAGCCACCACGGCCTTAAGCATTCGCTCACGTTCCTTCAACATCTCAAGTTCGGCTTTGCAGGCTTCAATCTTCTTCTCAAGAGACTCAATCGAAGGGAAATGACTGTCATCTTCCCAAAGGTCGCGTATCTCTTCGAGAGAATATCCCATGCTCTTGAGCGTTGTGATGCTCTGAATCTTCTGCAACTGGCCCACGGCATAATAGCGGTATCCCGTTTCGCGGTCGATGATTGACGGCCGCAGCAGGCCTATTTCCTCATAATGACGCAGGGCCCGCACCGTGACTCTGCCAAGAAGTGAGAACTCCCCTATTTTCAAACGATTTTTGTTCATAACATCTGTGCACTGATTGTTAACGCCTGCAAATATATATACTGCCGTAGGGTAAGAGTCAAGAGTTAAATGAAAAAATCATCATCTTTTTCAATAAAATCTGGATTAAAAGCAATATAGTCATAGTATTCAGTTAGGTAAGAAGATTTTATAAATAACATGTGTTATTTTAAGAAATAATGTATATGTTTGCACAAAATTATTGTAGAGATATGCCAAAGCCTATCAAATTCACCAAGGATATAATCATCAGAACCTGTCTGAACATCGTTGAAAGCCAGGGATCTGAGGCTCTGACAGCCCGTTCTATATGCAAAAAGATGGGCTGCTCTGTTGCGCCTCTGTTCAGGACATTCAAGAATATGGACGAGCTGATAGCCGGAGTCAGAGATGCTGCGGAAGATATTTATCGGATCTATATGGAGGATACCGTTTATTATACGCCGGCTTTCAAAGAGTTCGGTATTAGGATGATACGTTTCTCCAAGGAAAGACCGCAACTGTTCCGTTTCCTTTTCCTCGAAATTAACGGCAGGAATAACCTTGCGGATTCAATTGCGAGGGAGTGCCTCAAGCAGACTGAGAGGGACTTCAGTTTGACTGTGGATGAAGCCAATCATGTTTATGATTTAATGTGGCCTACTCTTCTGGGCTACTCCCAGCTTTGCTGCACCGATTCTGAATTATATACGGAAGAACATATTTCCAGACTGCTCAGCCTGCATTTCGCGGCACTAATCAGACTGCTGAAATCAAAAGAAGAAGTGATAATCAAAGAACCGGTGCTCAATACATCCGAGCTTAAATAATGTAGTGTAGATTGAAATGAAAATGAGAATCAGAATGAAAACTGTCATAAGAATGATAGCAGTGATAGCATTTACTGTGCTGATGACAATGTCATGTACAAAGAATGAATTGGGAGAATCTGCTGAAACAGTTAAAAAATTGAAGACCGATTTCTATCACATGACAGTAAACGGTTCGGTGGGCTTTGACCTGTTCATCAAGGAAGGTGGTGCTTCCTCTGCTGAAGAACTGTCCGATTTCCTGACCAGATACCTCTCGGCCGGCCCTTTCGGAAAGCTGGAGACAAAGGTGGGAGCAGCTTCCTTCGCCTGCAGCGCGCTTAAAGTGAAACACAATACAGGTGGTTATCTCATAGGAAGAAACTTCGACTGGGATAACTGCACTACCTTGATAATAAGAAATATACCCAAATCTGGCTACTCCTCTCTCTCTACGGTAAACCTCGACTTCCTCGGCTTCGGCGAAGGATATAAACCTGAGGGAATGATCAATTCTTTCAAGGCTGTGGCAGGTGTCTATGTCCCTATGGACGGCATCAATGAAAAAGGTCTAGTGGTAGCAGATCTTTTGGCTGGCGACAATGAGGTGACAGACCAGAAAAGTGAAAGGAAAGACCTCACGACCACAAGCGCCATAAGGCTGCTTCTGAACAAGGCTGCCGATGTGCCCGAAGCGCTTGAGTTGCTCACAGAATACGACATGCACTCAGATATAGGCACGGCACACCATTTATTCATAGCAGACGCCTCAGGCAATTCGGTCGCCGTTGAATGGGTGAACAACGAGATGAAGGTGACTGAGTCAGACGTGCTCAACAACCACTACCTCTGCGCAGAAAAGGCAGGACAGGGCCTTGGAGAGGTCAGTCTGGAGCACGAAAGGAAACTTCTCGAGGCCAGGGATGCAAAAAATGGAGTAATGAACTCCGAAGAAATGGCTGACACTATGTTCGATGTGCTCGCCCTGCCGGATGGATACTTTAAGGGAGGTACACAATGGACTATAGTTTACGACACAAAGCAAGCCTCGGCCACCCATGGCCGGATTTCTTGGTAGTATTGCCCTGCTGAAGATAGAGTGATTCTTGCTAGATTTGGACATTAATCTAAAGTAAGCACAAGGTACCTCTCTATCATTTGACAAAGAGTTGCCTCATGCTGACTGATCTGAGAAACAAAAGAACCATAATTATCCACATCCGGTACGGCCAAAGTAATCAATGACATGATTCCTCCATGACCTCTCAGTTCTGATGCACGTTCACATACAAACTTTCCAGGAGATAGAACCATTCCAGTGTGAGCCTGTTGTACATACATATATGATATTATCTGAGCAAGGTCTTCACGGTTTACATCTTCAATATCGTTGCCATCGTATGATTTATACTTTGCATCCAATACAATATCATCGGCATAGAAATCTGGATAACGCCAAGCCCTTCTATTTTTGAATAAAGGGAATCCGCCCTTGTGCTCTCTGTTCTTAGCGTGCTTTATTCCAACAGGGGCAAGGAAAGTGTCAAGATATTCTTCCCAAAGCCAGGCACCATCAAACAGGATTCCATGAATCTCGTCATTATCAGAGCCATACTTCATCTCCTCATTCTTGAGAATCTGTAAACACAAGCGGCTTAAGCCTGTATACTCACTGTAATAAGGGTGAATCCTTGGCCTAAGGTTGGCATTGATTACTTTTTGCCTATCCTTTGGATTATATGATGGAGTTGCACCGACGATCTGGCTCACATATGCCTTTGTATCCTCATCACAAGAAAGAATACTGCTGCAAAACTCCTTGCGTGCGATGCACTCTATTGTATGACGAATCAGTTCTGTAATATTATTGTCCAGCGTATGTTCTCGTATCTTGTACGCTACGTTCCCGGTTGCAGGATAGTTCAATCGGATATGTCTTGCCACATCTAACACTCCTCGAAATGCAGAATCATTCTTCTTGAATGTCTTATATTCCTTGTAGAGACCCTGGACCAGAGCTTTCTTAAGAAAGAATGGGAACAAGAAAGGCAGGAAGTCAAAGATTTCCTCCCTGTTCGTGCTGTAATTAAGGTCAAAAAGATTGATAGACAGAACTTTTTCAAGCATATAATGCATGAAGTAGTCTCCTTTGTTGTTGTCAAACCTTGACCCTATCTTCACCATGGTATCACCTCTGCCGATGAATCCCATGATATTTCCTGTGATAAGCTTATCACCATTTATATTGAAAGCAACACCTTTCCCGATTTCATCGCCGTATACGTCGAAATCCTGAGGGAAAACAAGAATCTCCTCCCCAAGACTTTTCAGTGACATTCCTGCAACAGGCAACAGATCCGCCTTCTGACTCTCGGTGAGAATCAGGGGATTGCCGTTGTTGTTGTCTTTTGTCATAAGTGGTGGCGATGCCATATATCTTACGAGTTAAAACTATCAAACGCTTTCTTAAGTTCTGCCAGTTTATCTTCTATCCCTCTGGTACCGCGCAAGTACTCGAGAAGGAGGCCTTTGATATGATACTTCCACAAGCACTCAAACTGTTCCTGAACATTACCGTCATAATTATTCAGTTTAGTATAGTATGCCGGTCCTATGTGGTAGGCTGAGGTTAGCCCTACTTTTACAATAGCATCATTCAGGGCCGTCATGCTCGCTTTTGCCTCCTCTGCCAGTTCTGGAATCACCTCATCAAGCATCTCTGTTCTGGTTGACGCTTCAACTTCACACCATGCAAAACGCCTGCGGATGGCAAAGTCCATGCTTTCCACGCTGCGATCGATGTCATTCATAGTTCCTATGATATAGACATTCTCAGGGACATAGAATCCATTCTCGAACGGATCGCCAGCTTCAACCAAGTTCTGATATTGAGTTTCAACGACACCTTTCTTACCTCTATATCCTGGATCTATCGCAAAGAAGAGCTCTCCAAAAATTTTTGACAATTCACCGCGGTTGATTTCATCAACAATGAACACAAATTTCTTAGCTTCAACAGTAGACACGGTTGTCGCTTTAGCTTCTGACTTGAAGATCTCCTCGCAAATAACGAATGTATATGAGTTATGCTGTGTATTGTACTTCTGATGAAGGATTGTCATCAGGTCTTTTACTGCAGTAGGCCTGTTTGTAGCATTGAGAACAGCGAGTATCTCTTTTATCTGAATTGTGATTTTGCTCGCTTTATCGTTATCCGGTATCTCTACATATACATTCTTCTTATTCGCTTCCGAAATATAAAACTCGTTGCCTGTCTTTGTCTTGAATTTAGTCTCATTATCAATTGCTTCATCGAGGAAATGAGAAAGTTTTGTCTCCATGTCCGCTTCCTGTTGCAGTATGGCCTGGTTCTTATTTGAATCTTCAATGTTTTTCAGAGCTTTTGCACAGAAGGCCTTGAAGACACCATCTTCTCTCTCAAACCCATCTCCATTGACTCTAGGTCTGAGTCCTTCGACGAAATCAGTGTAATCATACGAAGGATGGAACTGTACCATCTTTAAATTTCCTCCTTCCTCGGTTGCTCCCATAGCCTTAGCTATCTGTTTGGCAAGGTATGTCTTACCTGTACCTGGAGCGCCTGTCAGAATGAGATTGTGATTTGCTTCAAGAAGCTTAATATATTTATCCATAGCGGTGTTTTTTTCAGGTGTGTTAATGAAGTGTGAAAGATACCAAACGAATAAAGAGCTGTGCCACGGATTCTGGAATTCAACTCGCTTGTTTAGGAATTGGATGATAGCAATGTTGTCTTTAATCCAGTTCCATGCTGGTTTTTCTAACCCTAAGTTCTTATGCAGGTAGTCATAAATGCTATAGAATATCCTAGAGTCAACAGTAGTGGAAAGATAATTTGGAAACAGTCCACTCCAGATACGGTTTATAGCAGTTGGATGCTTGCGTTTCGTCTTAAGGCTGTTTATGATCTCGCTTACCTTTTTCTCAGATTCCGGTGTAATCTCATCATTAATGACAGACTGCTTCAAAATAGGGTACAGTTCTGGCCAAGCACCTTCTACCAAAGGATAATCGTTGCTATTAAACTTTCCTCCTAAACCGACATCCGCGATTCCGTTATTCTGCTTAAGTATAAGGCTGCGCACGATGTTCACGCACTCTGCAGCATCTTCACTCTCCAGAATAGACGAGCGTAACAACTTCACGGTTGGCTCATATCTGCTGAACCAACCTCCTTCTTTAAATATAGTATCTTCTACCAGACTCTCATCATAAATCTCCTGAAGCCATGTCTTGGGGATACTCACCTTGAAATATCTTATCATCTGCCAAAGGATGTCCTGAGCATTTAGCATGTCGCTGTAGATAAGCCCCTGGGTCTCAGACTTAATCTTACCGGTAAGCTCAATATCATCGCGCTCAATCTCTACCAACTCCTTAAGCAGTTCAAGGAAATGAGAATATTTATGACCAGCCGAAAGAGTGTCTACGCCGATATATTTGCAATAGTCCTCGTAAAGTGTACTGGTGAATGGCGTATATTCTTGTGGCTTCAAAGCAGCCAAAAATGCAGCTGCTGTCCTTTCTGTTCCAAAACTGGTTTTTCCTGCAGGGGTGAGAGCCTTGGCAGCCGGCTTGAATTTATTGGCAAAGAGTTCATTAAATGATACTTCCTCTCGCAGAATATCAAAGACCCCGCACAGCTCACTAAGATTGGTTTTCAGAAGTTCATTTATAGTAGCACCTTCATATTTGGCATCAACAAGATTGCTTCTGAAAAGAATCCTGATGATTTCCTCTGTCGTCTTGCCACTGCAAGAAGACAGCACCTCCCATTTGTAGCGTTCCTTGGAAGTAGAGTTGTCCAAACCTTCTGCCAGCACAAGTTTCCTGTAACTGTTATACATATTCTGTATAAGAAATTGCTTGATTGCAGCGCAAAGTTCAGGTCTGACAGTCCATTCAAATCGTTTTGTGCTGGTCACTCTTCCAAGCATGGATATTGGCCAGAAGGTCTCTTCCGTGTTCTCAGCTGCTTCTATTTGGAATCTGTTCCCAAGATGCTTCTTAGCATACTTGTTGAAGTTGGTAACAAGGATATTCACAGACTCAGACGGTCTTGAATACTCCTTTCCAAGATCATAACAGGTAGCCTTGTTGTCTTTATGGCGATAAAAAAGCAGCAGGTTCTCTATCTGCTTTTTGTGGCCATCGGCCATAGAAGCATTGAGAATCTTCAGCCATTCCTTTTGGGAGACAACAGGCTCACAGATATATCTGTTGTCCTCTGTATGTTGTAGTTTTATTGTTTCTGACATAAATCAATGAGCCCAAAAATGTATCATCATGCATCGTCGTGTCAACAAACTGCTATTTCTCAAATAATAAAAATTTCGGCGATATCCACCCCAGGCTTTTGAGTCATTATCCCCCCACTTTGTCTATCGATACTGCCTGGTTCGTGGCAAAGTTACAAAATAACTCCTGAAACAACGAACGAATGAGACAATTTACAACGATAGGACTTATATTCAATGATTTATGAGGACTTTTGATAAAAGTCTCACCGATACAAAAGGGCAAGAAATTAATGGTAAAGATGGCCCCTCAAGGTAAAACCTCTTCCCTACCCGGCATCGCGTGGAGTGGTTGAATCGATAAGGAAGCCTATTCTTTGCCGCAGTGAGCTCCGGGTCACCTCGGCATTGAGGTTGATGTCATTGCCATGGAATGGTAATAAGCCGCTTAAACACCGAATGCGTTGCTGGGCAAATCGTAAGCCGGAGCCAAAGTTTGAAAATTTTGTAGAGATAGCAAAGGCAAGCGGAATTTACTTACCTTTGCAATAACTAAATTGATTACAAGTTTAAACGACTGTTACTTCATTCTCTTTTTAGCAAGTTAGTAATATTTTAGCAAGACGGTAATAGGTTTTATGAAAGATGGTGAAAACCTTGAAAACTGACATTGCAAGAATGGTTTCAGCCAAGCTGTTACACAAAAGGGATTGAGTAAAGAATACACATCAAATGCAGAATAATCACGCTCAGCGGCAGTACGCGCTTCATGGCTGATTTTGAAAGGGTTCAGAAGGAACTGACCCTTCAGGGGAACATCGTGATATCTGTCGGTATCTTCGGCCACAACGGGTATGAAGAGCTCTGGAAGGAGGGAGGGGGGGGTATTTTGCAAAGCTACTTTTGGAGGGAAGATACGAGGAGTACTGCAAGAGTGTCAGACAACACTTGTAATATTGTTAAATATTTGATACCATGACAAAAGTATATGTAATGGCTACCTGCCCAGATTGTTCCGAGGTCAAGGCAAGGCTCTCGGACAACCATGATTTCGAGATTGTTGACATTGGCGAGCATGTGAGGAACCTCAAGGAGTTCATACGCCTGCGCGAGTCGTCTCCTGAGTTCGAATCCATCAAGGCCATCGGCTCCATAGGGATACCATGCTTTGCAGAGGATGACGGAAGCATCAGTTTTGATGTCAGGAAGTACATAGCTGATGACTTTTCCACAGGGGACTCCTGCAGCATTGACGGAAAAGGATGTTGATATGACAAGAAAATTTATCCAATTATGAAAACCTTTGCCGCAATAGATTTTGAAACTGCAAATTCTTATCCTTCAAGCGTGTGTTCTGTAGGAGTGGTTATCGTACGTAACGGTGAGTTCATCAAGAGATTTTATTCACTGATTCAGCCGGAGCCGAACTATTACGACTGGTATTGCCAGAGAGTTCACAGGTTGTCTGAAAGGGATACTGACGATGCGCCGGTCTTTCCTTATGTCTGGGAAAAGATTGAGCCATTTCTTCACTTTTCGGTCCTACGATAACTTTCCACCTCACACGCCAGACCCCATCATTGAAGTCGTGGCTGATGATGCGAAACTCCCCTATTTCCGAGGTGTTGTCCACATGTGCACCGATGCATGCGCAGTCATCGTAATCACCGATTCTGACGATACGCAGGGTATCCGAGGCATCTTCAGGCAACTTGCTTAGGTCGAGCAGGGATGAAGCCTCTTCCCGGCTCATATATGCTACAGTTACAGGCAGTGCAGCTGCAATGATCTCATTCACCTTAGCCTCGATGGCACTCACCTGGGCATCTGTCGGACATTCTGCGAGCAGATAGTCGCACTTGCTCTTCTTTCTCTCGACGTGGGCATTGCGACTGCGCGGGCATCCGAACATATCGACCATAGTCCTATTCAGAATATGCTCAGCAGTGTGAGCGGGTTCATACTCAGCCTTGTTATGGCTATTCAGTATAGGTTCTTCCATATTTTTTTCCATTTGATTAATCGTTACTTGTCAATCAATCTGCGCAAAGAGGCCTTACAGCGCATTTTGTCATTGTGTCTTAATTCAGGTTATTTGGTTACGGCCCGTTGTGTTGAACTGACTTTGAAGCCTTGAGTTCCAATCAGCAGCAGTGTCATAAATACATATTGTTCCTTGCATCTTCATTGTCCATAAATGGTGCGAGCTTTTCGCTTCTGTATCATTTTAGGCGCGTAGTTCGAATTTGAGGCTTAACTATTCTAAAATCCAAGCAACTTCAGAACAAATGGAGTGAGTAATGCTGTTAGGACACCGTTCAGGATAAGTCCGAGCGAAGAGTACACACCGTATGTCTCACCCTTCTCCATGGCACGTGATGTGCCTACGGCATGTGAAGCCGTGCCCATGCTGATACCTTGCGAGAAGGGGTTTCGTACGTGCCACACCTCCAGTATCTTGAAACCGAAGATGGCTCCGAAGAGACCTACGAACACCACGATGGCTGCCGTCAGCGAGGGTATGCCGCCTGCTGTTCTGCACACCTCCATGGCTATGGGGGTGGTGACGGATTTGGGCGCCAGCGATACGATGACCTCGTGCGATGCTCCCATGGCTGATGCTATTAGGGTGACGCAGACTAATCCCACCAGGCAGCCGACAAGTTGCGACAAGAGGATAGGCAACAGCTGACGACGAATGTGCCCCAGATGCTGATAGAGGGGCACACCCAATGCCACGATGGCCGGTTTGAGCCAGAAGTCAATGTACTGTCCGCCTTGCTCGTAGGTTTCGTAGCTGATGCCAGTCAGCTGCAGCAGGGCAATCAGTGCAGCAATGGTGATAAGGATGGGGTTGAGCACAATCCATCCCGTCCACTTCTGTATCTGACGTGCCACGTAATAGATACCGAAGGTGATGGCAAGCAGTATGATGGGGTTACTCATTATCTCCATGTCTGTCCTTCTTTTTATAGCCCAACTTACGCAGGTACTGATCCGTCCATCCTGTTGTAATCATCACCAGCACGGTGCTGACGACCGTTGCCACCACGATGGGTAGCAGTTCTGCCTTTATGATGTCGATATAGAGCATAAGCGCAACGCCTGGTGGTACGAAGAAGAAGCCAAGGTTACTGATGAGGAAATCCGATATTCCCTTCACCCACTCCAGCTTGACGACTTTCATTTGCAGCAAAGCTGTCAGGAGCAGCATTCCGATGATGCTGCTCGGAATGCTGATGCCTGTGAGCCAGACAATCAGCTCACCCACGGCCAGACATCCAAAGATTATAAAACATTGTTTTATCATATTTTCTAATGTGATTACTTTTTATGAACTCTAAATTCTGCAGCACTTTAGTTTAACTCATGTCAGATTTTTCACTTACCTTAGTGTTGCAAATCAAGACAAGCAAAAATCATCAATGAAATAGTAAAGATAAGCATAAAATCTTAGAAAATCACTCCTTTTGGAGGAATATTTCATGTGAGAGAGCAATTTTCCCGTTTTGTGGGTCCAGTTATCGACAAAGTGCTGGGTCTGAGGTGTACGTCATACGGCTATCAGTACAGCGAGATTGCTGGTTCGCTGGCAA
>JAQXKS010000033.1 GCA_029010575.1 Bacteroidales bacterium
CCGTGTGGCTGAACCGTCTCCTCAGTGCTTTTACCTTGACGTCGTTTCTCATATCGGCGTCGTGGCTGAAATACTCGGCTGAATTATTCTTTGGTCGTCCCATAATTACCTCCTGTTCTACATTGTTGCTAAGATTGATTGTCGGAGTTTCTCGTTTCGGGCATTCCAATCGAACGAACGTATCATCCATTGACGATAATTCAGAGGAATATTTGCGATGCGCTCTCCCTGATATTTGCCGAACGGCATAACCTCAATAGGGGCGACTTTTTGGGCGTCTATCGCCTGAGTGTCCTCCCGACTGTATTTCCCGATGTCGTGAATCGGTATGCCTGACAGGAGGCGTCCTCCTGTTCCGAACATTCTCCACAGACGATCTTTCTCGAAAATGATGTCCTCGACCCGTCCGAACCTCTCGACGTTTCCTCCGAGGTCTGAAATAAGACAGTCTCGTTTCTCAGGGTCGATTCGAGTTCCTCGTCCGATAATCTGATAATACAGGGCGATTGAGGCTGTCGAGATTCCGAGGACGATACAGTCTATCCCCGTAAAGTCAAAACCCGTCGAGAGAACTCGGACGTTAAACAGAACCCGTATCTCTCCCGAGCGAAATCTGGCGACGGTTTGTTCTCTTTCCCGTTTGTCCTGCTCGCCGTATATAACTCCTGAGTTCGGGTATCTCTGAGACAGGTCGATAGCGTCCTGAACGGACGGAACGAACGCAAGGACGTGTTTTCTCTCGGGGTGTTTGTCGAGTGTCTCGACGATTCCCTGAGTTCCTCCGTTTGCGTCGTATGCCCGTTGAACACTGTCCTCCGTGTACTCTGATTTTGAGGAGTTGAAAACGAGGAGACTGTCGTCGAACGATGCGGTCTCATACAGTAGCGGAGACCAAAATCCGAGACGAACCATTTCCTGAACCTGTCCGACGTGGATAATGTCTTTATAGAAATTTCCTTTCTTGGAACGGCTCGTCAGCATAACGAGTTTTGAGAACGTCTGTCCGTCCCTGTCCCTGTTCGTCTGTAACTTGACAGGTGTTGCCGTTATCCCGAGGACGTGTGTAATTCCGCTGTCTTTCAAAAATCGCCCGAGCATACTGTCAGCCTCTCGGGGATATAGATGTGCCTCGTCGATTAGCATTTTCGAGAATCCGTATCGTTTGAACGTCTCCCCGAGGTTCTTGATAGAACCGATTGTGGCGTATGTTATTTGAGCGATTTCCTTTCGTCCGAACGATGCGGAATAAATTCCAGCATTTGTCCCGAAATCCCCGCATAGATTCATATACTTGCAGTAGTTTTGTTCGAGGAGTTCTTTCGATGGCTGGAGAACCAAGAGCCTGTCAGTGGTATTTTTTGCTACGAACGCTGTCAGGATTGATTTTCCCCACGCCGTCGGGAGAACTATCAGGCTCGGTTTCGGCTTTTCCTCCTGAAAAAACTGAATCGCTTTCGCTATCGGTTCAGACTGATTTTCCCTTAGTGTAATCATATCAAAAGAAAAAATCCCCGTGATTAGGGCTAACCACGCTAAACAGCAACGTCGGGACGTCTTTCGGCTGACCCTCCCATACACGGAGATTTATATTTTTATCTGTTATCATTCTGTTATAATTTGGTTATTGCAAAGTTATAACGATTATATCGTAATCACTTTGTTTTGCGAGAAAATTTTAACTGTTCAGGTAATTCGGAGGCTGAAACAGGCTGTTTCGATTCCAGCGTTTTCGACAGTTTTCGGGCAAGGCGTTTCGTGTTGAAAATCCGTGTATTGTCTCCCTCTAATGTCTGACATAGGAGGTCGAGGTATCGGACGATGTCGTCCCGCTGCTTGTTGGATATGGTTATCATACTGCGAAATCATTATCTGAACAGGATATTCGTTTATTTGAGGAGGAATCGTCTCGCTCCCTGACTTGGAACAGTAAACTCCCGAGCGAGTTCAGGATGTGCAGCCTGAAACGCTTTGGCGTCGAACTTCGTCGAGGCTTTAGGGGCTTTCCATGTTGCGATTGTCTGTCCTCCGAACGACAGTCCCTCAGCGTCTCCAAATGCGAGTTTAATTTTCTCCTCCAATTCTGTCTTATGGGCGTCGAGAGCGTCGATTTCCTGTCGGATTTCTTTGAGCGATTTGTATGCGTCGAAAATCTCCTCTGTGGTCTCGATAATCTTTCCGTCGGTGTGGCGGTTGTATTTCAGGAGAACGTCGCTTACGTTCGTCGCTGCGGGTTCCTGCCGTCCCTGAATGTTATCGACCCAAAAACGCTCGACCTCAGAAATCAGCCAGCCGAAAAACTCAGGGTCGAGGGCGATGTCCTTGTAACCAAACTCCCGACCTGAGCAAAGCCAAGCGAGAGAGCCGAACGAGAGACCTGCAACTCCGAGTTGATACTGAACCTGACAGAACCAATGCTTTGGAATGTCGTCGGCGTCGATTGACATTTGGGTCGTCTTACATTCGAGAATACCTTTGTCGTTCGGAGAACGGCTTTCCCCAAGCCAAAATGTTCTGTCGGGAGAGACCTGCAGGAACGGACGCTCGTCGTCTCGAATTATCCAATCTATTGCACTGCGTTTGATGATGTCTCGACCCGTTTCGTCGTGCCAAAACTGAGCGACGGCATCCTCCAAATAGTGTCCCGCTTTCATAGCGAAATTCTCCTGTTTCGGAGCGTCGAGACCTATTTTGCGTCTCCATAACTGATACGGGGTTTCCCACGGGTTCAGACCGATAATCGTTGCAACTTCGGACGAACCGATTCCTGATTCTCTCACTTTGAGCCATTCGGCTCTGTCTTTTGGACGTATTACTGTGTTACTCATTGTTTTGATGATTTTAATTGGTTCAATAATTTGCGGAGACCTCGTCCGTCTTTGATTGTCGCTCCTGTTGCCCATCCGCTATAAGGGAAAAATTTCACGATTTTCCCTCTATGGGAGAATCTGAGTTCGTTCCCGTCGTGTTCGGATACTTCATATCCAAGAGCGGATATTTGCTCTTTGGCGTATTCCATTCTAAGCGGTTCGAGTTGTGTCTGTCGCTCAATATCCAACCTTGCCATTTTTCTGTTATTTTGATTAAATTTCGTTTTTACAGGGAGTTCAGGAGGGCAACGGAGAGTTACCCTCCTGAACGGTTTATCAGCGTCGTATCAGGCGGAAATCAGCCCATATTCCGATGAATTGTTTCCCGCAATACGAGGCGAGTTCGCTGCTCTTTAAGCAAAGGCGAGAGCCGAAGTTCGCATGCGTAAACGAGGGGGCGTAATTCGAGCACGCAAAGGCGAAACCCGCATATCCTGTTGCATAGTCGCCTGTCTGCATCATACGCCGTTCCTTTCGCTCGTCCTCGTCCATATTGTCTATTTCGTCCTGAGTGTAGAGCCAATGCCACGGATAATATAGAATTTCGTCCTCTTTGAGTTTAGGTGTCCAACCCTCGTTCAGGGCTGCAACGATAATTCGGAGTTTCAGATACGCCTCGATGTCCTCTCCGCATTCGTCGATGTCCTCGACGGCTCTGTATGCGACGACGAACGGATGCTCCTCGCCGAGTTCCTGACAGGCGTCCTCGAACGTCTTGATTCGCTCTGTAACGTCTTTTGGCTTGAACGTCTCCTCCCCAAAGAGAGATTCGAGAACTTTCATTGTGCTGTCTGCACCCGCTTTGCGGGCTGTCTCGTAAGCGGCGAGAACATTTTCTTTTTTGATTTCCATAAACTTATTTTTTAGATGATTTCTTAGACTTGATTACCTCTCCTGTGTTCGGGTCGATTTCCTCGACTTCTGTAACCTCTACTGTGGCGGCTGCTCCCGTTGAACGGACGATAGCGGCGGCGGCTCTGTCCTGAGCGGTCTCGGCTTTCTTCTCCGCTGCCGCCTGTGCTTTCGCCTCCTTTTCTGGGTTGATGAATGTTTCCTGAACGGTCGTCGTTCCCTCCTTGATTGCGTTCGCCGTGGCTCGCAGCTCGAAAATCCTCTGTTTGTCGATTTCGTCGAGAGATTTGACGCCGAGATAGAGGAAAATCTGCTCCTGAGTAACGCCGAGTTTCTTGAAATATGCGAGGACGTTCTGTCTGCTCGTTTCGAGGTCTATCGACTGACCGAGGGCGACGTTCTTTACCTCGTTGATGATTTTCTTTGTTACCGCTTTCGGGATAACAGACAGGACGGCGTTTCTGAAAGCGATTGCGGATGCTGCGTTACCCGTAACGATTTGCATATCCTGAGAATATGTAAATCCTTTTTTCGTCATAATCGAGCGGGAGACCTCCTTGCAGACGGCGACGTTCGATTCGAGGTCGTGGCACATTGCCTGAGCGGTTATCATGCGCCCGTCATTCCCGACGATTCGGGTCTGAATGCGTAGGTTTCCCCATGCCGAGGCTATAATCTCAGCCATACGGACGGACAGTCCCTCGATAACGGAATCGTTCCCGTCCTTATCCTTTCGGCGGAGGACGTAGAAACAGTCCTCGGCGGTCTCTTTGTCCATTGTCGCATAGGTGGCGATAGTGTTCAGGACACGGGGCAGGTCTCGTGGATACTGCTTTGCGGTCGAGATTTGAATATCGACCTCTGCTCGGTTGATTGCGGAGATTACGTCCGCCTGTTTGATTTCGATAATTTCGTTTTCCATAAAACACTGTTATTTAGTTATGCCCTCTGACTGCTTCGGGCTTTGCATTTCGTGATAATAAACTTTGAATTTCCGACCGTCGGGGGCTTTCTCCCAATAGTCTTTGATTTGGAATCCATCGTCTCTCAGTTCGGAGACGACCTTTCGGAAATCTACTGTATGTCCGATTTGATTTCCTGTCAGCGTCGTTAAACGCTCGCCCCGCTCGAACGCCTGTTTTATCAGGAGTTTCGGGGACTTCGTGTCTGATTGTTCCATAATTACCTCCTTTTGTGTCGAATGATTTGTTCAGCCTTTCTCTCGATTTCCTCGTTCGTCTGAACTCGGTGTTCGAGCATCCATTCTTCCAACTCCGATTTTTTGAAATAGAGTTTTCGGTCTTTCTTGTAGTGTGGGATTTGTTTTGCGCTCGTCAGCCTGTAAAGATGTTGAACGCTGAATCCTGTGAAAATCGCCGCCTCCTCGACGAGGAGAACAGGTTTAGCCGCTATCAGAGATAGACGCTCGATTCTGTCGAGTTTGTCTGTCATTTCTTGTTGAAATTCCTGTCCCATAATCTCAGATATTTTCGTCCTCGTCGTTCTCCTCGAAATCAATCTCAGAGAACAGTCCGATTTTGTTTAGATACTTACCCGTGAATACACAGGCGACCAAAACCGCCATAGCAACCGACTTTATAGCCAGCCAGCGTCCGAACGGGAGAGGATTGCTCGGGTCGTCGTCGCCTGCAACGAGCATAAATGCAAAGAACCCTATCCCGAACAGGAGGTAGAGCAGTGAATACTGTCTGACCTTTTTCCAATTCACTTTCATAGCGTCTCCGATTTAAGATTCAATAATTCAGAGCGAACTCCAACCTCTATGATTTCCTGATACTTTCTCAGGAGACGGGCGAGACGCCTGTTCTCCCCGTTCAGTGCTTTGTTTGAGGTTTCAAGTGCCTTGATATACTGTTCGTCCGATTTGTTGTCCCGAGAGACGGACGGACGATACGGAACGTCAATTTCAGGAAACGAGATACGAACCTCGACGGAGGAACGCTCGACGGTCTTTCTGACAGAACGTCCCGAGTTCCTCTCCTCGGTCGTTTCAGTCCGTCTCGCTCTACGTTCCCAATATGCGTCCACGTACTTTTTGTTGTACTTATATTTTGCTCTTTGAGCCTCGGGAGACAGTTTGCTCATTTCTTGCCCTCCTCTGCTTTCAGACGTTTCTCAACACGCTTGCGGATAACATAGATAGTCCCTCCTGAATGAATGTTATATTTCTTCATCAGGTGTTCAGTTACGAGAGTACGGCTCTGTCCCTCGACGGCGACGAGTTTGTTCCATTCGTCGTAAATAGCCAAATCCCGCTTTTCCCGCTCGGCTTGGCATTCGGTCTTGAATACAGGTGTCTGTTCCATAATCGTATAATTTTGTTAATGTTAAATTTCCGATTTTACTTATTGGTTTATTTCCGATTTTAGTTCTTATTTCGTAACTTTGTACGCAGTTAAAACCGTTATCGGTTGCAAATATAAACAAAGTTTGGATTTTAGAAAAATAAATCCGATAAAAGTTACGATTTTATATATTTTTAACGATATGGACGACGTGTTAAGACGACTTAAACGAGCAATTAACTGGCTGATATTTCAGGAGGTTGCGGAGAACGAGACCGAACTTGCTGAAAAACTCGGTTACAGGAAATCCTCGTTCTCTCAGATAGTGAATGGCAAGGTTCCATTGGCTGAAAAGTTCATAAATCGCCTCTGTTCGCTTGATGGAAATATAAACGGAGTTTGGATTTTAACAGGAGAGGGAGACCTGCTTATTTCAGGGGAAAATAATAACCCGAACGGGCAAAACGGGGTGTTTGTCCCCGAGAACGTGTGGTCGGTTATTCAGGCACAGGCACAGAGCCTGTCAGCCCGAGACAAACAGATAGACGACCTGATTTCGCTCCTGAAATCTCAACTTGCAGAAAAAGAAAAAACAGTTGCCCGACGGGACGACGCTGCAACCTCTGCCGCTGTCGGATAATCGGGTTCGGAAACTTTCAGAGAATAATTCCAAAGTATTAATGATATGAAAAGGATAATTTTGTATATGTTGGCGGCTTTTCTTTACGCCTCTTGTTCTTCCCCCGAGGGAAAACCATTTGTAGTGAGTTATGCAGACCGTATAATTGGAGAGTATCCGAATTTCGGCTCAAATGAAATTGCCAAAAGAGCGGTTATGGATTCTATTCAGGTTCTTGGAAAATCATATATTGGAGAATCTCCTAAAACCCTAAATGGTGTTGATTTTAAGTTCGAGGAACTATTCGAGAATGGGGATTCTGTTTCTGCTCTGTTCTCTGCTATTGATTGCATCTCCGATATTGAAGATAAAAGCGGTGCGCATAAATATATTATTACTCCGATAGAGATTCGTGTCTTAGGTCGTGTTGATTCTCAGACAGCAGCGAAACTTGACGGGAATAGTATATACCATATCGACGGAGTTCTCCACGCATGGGACGACAAAGATAGGTTTCTCGCCCATAGGAATACAGGAGGAAAACTATTTTTCGGGACTTATATTCTCGACAATATGAACGTAAAATCCGTTTCAAATGAATAACAGGCTGCTCGAAATAATCCGCTATAAAACGGGAGGCAAACAGACGGAGTTCGCCTCCTTGATGGGGTGGACGCCACAATACCTGTCGAAACTCCTAAGAGGAGAGAATTTCGGGATTACGCCACTCGTAACGATTCTTGAACGCCTACCCGAAATCAGCGCACGGTGGCTGCTCCTCGGGAGTGGCGAAATGCTCGAAATCGGGAAACTGTTCACGCTCCAACGGGAGGCGTTCGCACAGGTTCAGGCTATTCTCGAACTCGAAAAATATATCCCCGTGATGTCGCCCGAGGAAATCCACGAATACGAACAGGCGGTAACGGTCGGCAGAAAACCCGTTTTCTCGCCTGAGACGCTCGAAAAGTGGCGGGAACAGTTAAACATACGTCAGACGGAATTGGATGCGAAATTCGCCGCCGCAAACGCTAAATCGGAGGAGTTATGCAGACAGAGGACAGTCAAAAAGTAATAGACCGTTTTTTTCAGGCTCTATATTACCTGAAAGAGACAAAGGTAATCCGTGGGAAACAGACTTTCACGGCTCGTTACGGCATAAACCGTTGGAATCTGAACTCTCTCGAAAAAGACAGGGCAAGAGACATTTTTCAGGCTTCTTGGCTGTCCTATCTCGTCGAAGATTACGACGTCTCAGCAGAATGGTTGCTGACAGGACGGGGCGAAATAATGTCCCGAAAAAAGAAAATCAGGACGAGCGACTGAACGTCTGTCCTGATTCTGTTTTATTCCTTTTCGTCCGATGTTATATCAGGCGGTAGAATCGTCGGTATCGAGGCGACTGCCGCCTGTTTGTTTTTATCCATAACCTTTGCGTAGATCTGCGTCGTCGATAGGTCTCGATGTCCGAGGAGTTTCGAGACCGTGTAGATGTCCGTTCCAATGTCAAGCATAAGCGTGGCGAACGTGTGCCTGGCGCAGTGAAACGTAATCGTCTTATTGATTCCCGCTCTTGCCACCCATAGTTTGAGAGTGTTATTCGTGCAGGACGGGGAATGTATGTCTGTAAATACGTGTTCGTCGGGGAGACCTCGTTCCCCCATAAGTTCCGCCGCCTGTGGAGATATGTCGAGATACTCCTGTCCGCTCGTTTTCTTCTGTCTGAAAATGATTCGGGTAAAATCCCCTTGTTTATGAATGTCTCCCCATGTCAGACGGAGAACGTCGCTCCGACGGAGACCTGTCAGACAGGAGAACAGGAACGCAGCTTTTATTTGTGGGTATTCGCACTCCGTTTTGGCGAGTTTCCGAACCTCGTCGAGTGTCAGATACATACGAGTTCCCTCCTCGGGTTTGAACCCCTCAATACCTCGGAGAGGATTTGTCGGGATAATCTGTTCCTCGTAAGCCTGATTCAGACAGGCACGAAGTTTATTAAAATAGGAGAGTTTCGAGTTTCGAGCGAGGGGTTTGTCCTTGATTCGTTTTCTGAAATCGTGTCCCCAAGCGACAGCGTCGTTTTCGAGATAGTCTTTGAATCCCTGAACCCATTCGGGGGTTATCTCGCCGAGGGTTATCGTTTCCCGCTTCTCGTACTTTTTCAGGTGGTGGAGACAGGAAAACCAATTCCCCCAATTTCCTCGGCTTTCCTCTCCGAGGCGTTTTTCGCACATCTCCCTGTAATAATCGAAAAATCGGATAGAGGCGGACGGTCGGTTCTGAAAACCGAACTGTCCGTTCCTGAGTTCGACGACACGTTTCGCCCTGATTGCGTCGGCGAGTTTGAGCGTCTCCCGATTCCTCTCCCTATCGGCTCTCGTCCGTTCGGGAATCAGGTGCATTTTTAGAAATTCATACGTCCTTTTTCCGTTGAGATAAATGTCGAGGTAAAGGGATATGTTCCCCGAGGCTGTCTTTCTCTGTCGGAGGCGTATCGGTTCTTTTGATTCTGCCATTTTTGTTACTTTTGTTGTTGATGATTCTAACGAGTAACAAAATAACAAAAAAAAAACGACAACTCAAAAACAACTCCAAACAAAAATGCGATAATTATTCCGATTTCGTAAATTATTGAATAATAGAGCGATTTTGTATCTGAATTATGTTTCGATTATATCCGAGTTTCAGCCGATTTTTGAGCCTTACTTTCCGATGCAGAACTTACTGAATATGGAACCGAGAATTTCATCGTTGGTGATTTGGCCGGTAATCGTGCCGATATGGTAGATGGATTCTCGCAAATCTTGGGTTATGAACTCTGTGAATGTCTCTGTGTCCAGTGCTTTGCGAACTCTGTCAAGGCTCTCTTTGCTGCGGTTCAGGGCTTCAAAGTGACGAAGATTCGTAACCAATGTCTCGTTTTCATTGAAACTGAGTTCGTGGCCGCTTTCGGAGATGGCGTTTATGAGAGCGGTGATTTCACGCTTGGCAGCACTTACCGGTATAACCGCCTTAGGTGTGATACCACACTCTGAGCACAGCTGGGAAATTTCGCGCAAGTCATTCTCAATGCGCTGCGCATCAATGCAATCACACTTGTTCAGAATGACAAAAATATGCTTTGGAGAGTTGATTCGAGTAGAGAGTGTCTTAAGGGCATCTGAGTAATATTCACTCCTGGTGGCATCCAGTACCATGAGGATAACAGTTGCCTTATTGATGGTCGAGAAGGTCCGTTCAATTCCTATAATCTCTATTGTCTCTTTGGTAGATCTGATACCAGCAGTATCTATAATCCTGTATCTGATACCCTCTATGGTAATCTGTTCTTCGATCGTGTCTCTCGTAGTACCCTCAATATCTGAAACAATGGCACGATCTTCGCCATAAAGAGCATTCAGAAGAGTACTCTTGCCAGTGTTTGTAGCTCCTACAATTGCCACAGGGACACCATTTTTGATCACATCACCCCTTTCAAAACTGTCAGCCAAATTGGATATCTCTTTCAATGTGTTATCACACAGCTTCTTGAGGTGATCTCTGTCAGCGAACTGAACATCCTCCTCAGAGAAATCGAGCTCAAGTTCCATTAAAGATACAATCTTAAGAAGTTCCTCCCTGATGCCTGAAAGTATTCCGGAGTAGCCTCCCTTCATCTGATTCATTGCAATATCGTGGGCAGCTTTTGTCTTGCTGGCAATAAGATCTGCGACAGCCTCAGCCTGTGCAAGGTCCATCCTGCCATTCAGAAATGCCCTTTGGGTAAACTCACCCGGAGAAGCATTGGTGGCTCCATTGGCAATGAGAAGTCTCAGTATGGATGATACAATATACTCTGAACCATGGCAATATATCTCAACCATATCCTCACCGGTAAAAGATGCAGGAGACTTGAATTTGACTATCAGTACCTCATCGATGACCGAATCGTCTGATGGATTGATAATATTTCCAAAATGCACTTTCCTTAATTCAAGAGCATGGAAAGCGGAAGGATCACACTGGTGGCAAGAGGGTTTTCTGAAGATCTTCGATACAATATCAAAAGAATCCTGACCGCTTGTCCTCACTATTGCAATGGCCCCTTCGGCTCCTGCGGTAGAACGTGCACATATCGTGGTATTTTCGTATATTGAATTCATAAAGTAGAAACAAATCTCAGTTATCTTAGCTCCAGGAGAGCGACATTTTCAATGTGATGAGTATGAGGGAACATATCCACAGGCCTTATCTTGACGAGCTTGTACTTCTCTCCGAGCATCTGTATGTCACGAGCCTGTGTAGCGGGGTTGCAGCTCACATATACTATTTTCGGAGAGGCAGTATTCAGAAGTACATTTATTACGTCCGGGTGCATACCGGCTCGTGGCGGATCGGCTATGATGACATCGGGTGTACCACCATGTCTGGCAACAAACTCATCGGTCAGGATATCCTTCATATCCCCGGCATAGAATACTGCATTGTCTATACCGTTGATTCTGGCGTTGATATTGGCATCGTTAATCGCTTCAGGAACATACTCTATACCGATTACGCTCTTGATACCACGGGCAAGGAAGAGTGCAATGGTTCCGGTACCCGTATAAAGGTCGTATATTCTGTCCGTACTCTTCAGATCAGCAAATTCCCTGACAACGCTATAGAGATGGTATGCCTGTGCCGGATTGGTCTGGTAGAAGGACTTCGGACCTATCTTGAACCTGAGTCCTTCCATCTCTTCGTAGATGGCATCCTCACCTCTGGCATTGAGGACAGGCTGATCGTTGATGGCGTCATTGAGTCTGTCGTTCCAGATATAGTTGAGGGACTTGATTTGAGGGAAGCGCTCCATCAGAGCATCATAAAGCTTTTCAGCATACTCTTCGGAACGTGAAGGATCAAAAGAAGAATTTCTAAGGTAACCGATATTTGCAGGGTTGCTGCCGAACATCACGGTAAGCATCACCTCGCCCTTGAGATTGGTCCTGATGATGATATTCCTCAAGAATCCCGTAGTCTCCCTTATATTGAAGAAAGGCAGGTTGTTGGAAATGGCGTACTCCCTGATAAAGTTCCTGATGCTGTTGGAGGGTTCTGGCTGTAGATGACATCTGCGTATGTCCAGAATCTTGTCAAAAGCACCATTGATATGAAATCCAAGAGCAAAACCGGCAGGATTTGAATTGGCCCTCGAGTAACCGTTCTTCAGATGACGGGGAAATACCCCTTGGGGAAAGTCCGATGGGTCCAGCTCTATCGGAGCGTCAAAAAAGTCATCGGGGTTCTCACCCTCAAGAAGCCATTTGTGGTCGGAAAAAGAGAACTCCAGTTTATTTCTGTATTCCCTCTCATGTTCCGATCCGAGGATGGGCACAATCTCAAACTCCTCCTTTGAAACCTTTCCCAGCCTTGTAATCTGGTCCACTACCTGCTGCTGTTTGTACTTGAGCTGCAAAGGGTAGGGGAGCTCCTGCCATTTACAGCCGCCACACTCTCCATAGTGCTGGCAGAAGGGCTCAAGCCTGTCCTCAGACGGTTTGACAATTTTGGTAACATAGCCCTCCATATATTTTTCGCGGCACTTAGTCAGCTGGATATTCACCACATCGCCGGGAATGGCATGCTGGACAAAGACCACTTTTCCATCTACATGTCCTATGGCGTTGCCTTCAGCAGCAACACTGTCAATTAGAATCTCCTTGAGTTCCTCTTTCTCTCTTTTCTTCCTTGACATAGCAAATTAACCGAGAATGGTTTTCATCTGAGTGGCCAGCTTTTCGGCCTCAGCAGCTGCTGCTTGGGCAAAATCTTCACCTTTGCTTGCATAAATTATTCCCCTTGAAGAGTTGACCAAAAGACCGCAGCTGGAGTTGAGTCCATATCTGGCAACCTCTTCCAATGATCCTCCCTGGGCACCAACTCCAGGTACCAGCAGGAAGTTATCGGGACATATCTCCCTTATCTTTGCCAGCATCTGTGCACGTGTAGCACCCACTACGAACATGAGTCTCTCTTTCGAAGGACCGTAATTCTTCTCCACAAATGACATGGTCTGACGGATAATCCTCTCGTAAAGCGGTGTACCTTCACTTAAGCCGAGGGTTTCAAAATCCTCTGCAGAGGGATTTGATGTCATGGCAAGAACAATACTCCACTTGCCGTCGTAATCCAGGAACGGAGCAATGGAGTCGCTGCCCATATACGGTGCAAGTGTTACTGCATCGGCATTCATGCTTTCATAGAAAGCCCTTGCATACAGTCCGGCGGTATTTCCGATATCACCTCTCTTGGCATCACATATTACAAGAATCTCGGGATACTCCTTTTTAATATAGTCTACTGTCATTTCGAGCTCTTTCCACCCCTTGGCCCCATGGGCTTCGTAAAAGGCTGTGTTGGGCTTGTATGCGACACAGAAGGGAGCAGTGGCATCTATGATTCTGCGGTTGAAGCTCCAGAGGGGGTACTCCTCGCAGCGCAGATGTTCAGGAATCTTGTGTATATCGGTATCGAGACCCACGCACAGGAATGAGCCCTTTCTGCGAATCTCGCTATATAATGTCTCGTAATTCATTTTAGAAATATTTGTAGAATAAAGCAATAGATTCAATACCTTTTTCAAACTGTGAAATCAGGTAACTTTCGTTGGGTGAATGAATGGTGTCTCTTTCCAATCCGAAACCTATAAGGAGAGGATCGGCATTGAGGATTTGTTGCATCTGGGCAAGGATGGGAATACTTCCACCTCCTCTGCTGGGAACAGGGTCTATTCCGTATACTTCACCGATTGCGCGAGAAGCTGCCTGGTAAGCATCGGAAGAGATAGGGATGAGGAAGCCGTCACCACCGTGATGTGGTGTCACCTTGACTCTGACACCCTTGGGTGCGATTCGCTCTATATGACGGATAAACAATTCGGTAATCTTTTCCCATTTCTGGTTGGGAACAAGTCGCATGGAGACCTTTGCGAAGGCTTTTGAAGGCAATACGGTCTTTGCTCCTTCTCCTGTGAATCCACCCCATATACCACATACGTCCAGACAAGGACGGATGCTGATACGTTCCTGGGTAGTGTATCCCTTTTCTCCATCGACATCATCGATGTCCAGGAACTCATTGAACTCCTTCTGGTCAAATGGCGCCTTGGCAAAAAGGGCACGTTCCTGAGCGGAAAGTTCCACTACATCGTCATAGAATCCCTCTATAGTAATTCTTCCATCTTCATCCTTTAGTCTGTCTATGATGGTACAGAGGGCATTGAGAGGATTGACAATAGAACCTCCGTAGTGGCCTGAGTGGAGATCCTTGTTGGGACCGTCAACTTCTATTTCCAGGTATGCAAGACCTCTCATGCCGCAGTTGATGGATGGAACCTTTTCGGAGAGCATTGTAGTATCTGACACGAGGATGATATCGCATTTGAGCAGATCCTTATGTTCCGTAACCCACTTTGCAAGGCTAGGAGAGCCTATCTCCTCTTCTCCTTCGAGAATGAATTTGATGTTATGTCTCTGCAGGTTATTCCTGACTATATATTCGAATGCCTTTATGTGCATGAACGACTGTCCCTTGTCATCGTTAGCTCCTCGTGCATAGATGGCACCGTCTCTGATCTGGGGATCGAACGGACCGCTCTTCCAAAGGTTGAGAGGGTCAACAGGCTGCACATCGTAATGACCGTAGATCAGAATGGTTCTGGCTGCCGGATCTATAATCCTTTCGGCATAAACTACAGGATGTCCGGTAGTCTCATAGACATCTGCTCTCTGAGCTCCGGCCTCCTGAAGGAGTTTTACCAATGCGTTCGCACAAGTGTACATGTCCGCCTTATTTGCACTGTTTGAGCTGATGGAAGGAATCCTTAACAAAGAGAAAAGTTCTTCGAAAAATCTCTCTTTATTCTGATTGTAGTAATTTTTCATATTAATGTGTTTTTATTGTTTCTTAGCAAGCTGCGCGACAATAGTCTCCGATCCGGTAACCTTGTCACCTATCTTTACATTGATCTTGGTGTCCAGAGGAAGGAACAGGTCAGCTCGTGAACCGAACTTTATGAAACCTATCTGCTCTCCGGCTTTGAAGGGCTTCTGGTATTCGGCATAACATACCACTCTTCTGGCGAAGAGACCGGCAATCTGTCTGCACAGTACCTCTGTTCCATCCTCATTTTTCAGGACAATGGTTGTCCTTTCGTTCTTTGTAGACGATTTGGGGTGCCATGCGGCAAGATAGTTGCCCGGATGGTATCTGAAAAAGGATATTATACCGGTTATTGGTGCCCAGTTTATATGTACGTTGAAAAACGACATGAAAACAGAGACCTGCAATCTTCTGTCATGAAAATATTCGTCCTCCTGAACCTCCTTGATAATCACAATCTTGCCGTCAGCCGGTGCTGTTACCAGGTGGGAATCTCCGGTAGGAACTCTCTTGGGATCCCTAAAGAATGAAATGAAAAAGATTGCAAATAGCAGAGGTATTGCACTAAGAGTTATAGTCCACCATTTGATACCATTAAAATAGAAAAAAGAACCTGCCACCACTGCCGTAAAGAACAGGGATGTCAGGATAATCGTGGTACCTTCCTTGTGTATCTTCATTATAGTCGCTTCAATTATACGGTTATCAATATCAAGTAAATGACACAGGCCGGGAAGGCGAACAAGGCACCGTCGAATCTGTCGAGCAGACCTCCGTGTCCTGGCATTATCCTGCCTGAGTCCTTAACCCCAAAGTTACGTTTAAATTGTGATTCTGCCAAATCTCCGACAGTACTTGTTATATTAATTATCAAAGCCAGAATCAAAGAGTCTTGCAATGAGATGTTTACAAAAGATATATACTGAAGAGCCCAGCCGGCAGCAAGTGTGACAATAAGGCCTCCGAGGTATCCGGCCCATGATTTTTTAGGAGAAACTGAGGGAAACAGTTTCGCTTTCCATACTCTACCCAAGGTAATCCCGAAGAGATATGCCCCAACATCGCTGGTCCAGATTAGTATCATAATGAAAAGAAGGGGCATGCCGTTGAACTGTCCGAATATGTCGAATACCGCCAAATTGGTCATAGCAAACGGGAGGGCGATATAAAGGAGTGAAGAGACCATCCAAGCCACACCTTCATAATGGTTTTTTTCTTTGCCAAAGAGGATGATGACATAGATCATCATAACCCCGGCCGGTAAGAGAAACAGCCATTTCAGGCTAAGGCCTGTGTACAGACCGAGAAAGAGCAGTATGAAGAGGGCACAGCCGGTCACTATGCACATAGCCTGAGCAAGGAGGTTCTGTCTGCCCATTACTACATTCATGTATTCTCTCATCATTATCGCAATTGCACCTGTGAAGAGGATGCAATATAGAAATGGATGAACCATAAGCGAACCAACGAACAAGGCAACGAAAATAATTCCGCTGCCTGTTCGTGTCAATAAATTTCGGATTGTATTATTCATTATGCCTGATTATCCTCTTTTTTACGTTTTCCGAAGATATTTTCGAGATCCTCTGCAAAGATAACCTCTCTTTCGAGAAGCATCTGAGCGAGTTGGGTGAATCCTTCGATGTTCTCGTTCAGTATTCTCAGTGCAGTATTGTGTGCAGAGTCAATGAACTTTTTGGCTTCGCTGTCAATGAGCTCTGCAGTCTTCTCACTATATGGCTTGTCTACAGAATAGCCTCTGCTTCCGGTGGAGTCGTAGAATGAGATATTTCCAACCTCTTTACTCATTCCGAAGTAGGTAACCATTGCATAAGCCTGCTTGGTGGCCTTTTCCAGATCGCTGAGCGCACCGGTGGATATCCTGCCGTTTATAATCTCTTCAGCAGCACGGCCTCCTAATGTTGCAGCCATCTCGTCCATCATCTGCTCGGTAGTGGTGATCTGTCTCTCTTCAGGGAGATACCATGCAGCTCCTAGAGCCTGTCCTCGAGGGATTATCGTCACTTTGAGCAGAGGGTTGGCATTAGGCAGAAGCCAGCTTACGGTGGCGTGACCTGCTTCGTGGAAGGCAATGGTTCTTTTTTCCTGGGGAGAGATAATCTTGCTCTTTCTCTCCAGACCGCCCACTATCCTGTCAATAGCATCGAGGAAATCCTGTTTGTCAATTGCGCTTTTGTCCCTTCTGGCAGCTATGAGTGCAGCCTCGTTGCAGACATTTGCAATGTCGGCTCCTGAGAAGCCAGGTGTCTGCTTTGCAAGGAATTCGATGTCGAATCCATCTACCAGCTTGAGTTTGCGGCAGTGAACTTTGAATATTTCGAGGCGCTCTTTCTGCTCAGGCAGGTCTACGTGTATCTGCCTGTCGAAACGGCCTGCTCTCATGAGAGCCTTATCGAGGATGTCAGCCCTGTTGGTGGCAGCAAGAATAATTACTCCGGAGTTGGTACCGAATCCATCCATCTCTGTAAGGAGCTGGTTGAGTGTATTCTCCCTTTCATCATTTGAAGAGAAGCCCACATTCTTGCTTCTGGCGCGTCCCACTGCATCTATTTCATCGATGAAGACTATGCAGGGAGCTTTCTCTTTTGCCTGCTTGAAAAGATCCCTTACCCTGGAGGCTCCTACACCCACGAACATCTCCACGAAATCGGAACCTGATATGGAGAAGAAAGGTACATTGGCCTCACCGGCAACTGCCTTTGCAAGAAGGGTCTTACCGGTACCCGGAGGTCCTACAAGGAGAGCTCCTTTGGGAATCTTTCCTCCCAATGCCGTATATTTTTTGGGATTCTTGAGGAAGTCTACAATCTCCATAACCTCGACCTTGGCCTCTTCCAGACCGGCTACATCCTTGAAGGTAACTTTATTGTTATTGCTGTTTTCATAGAGTTTCGCCTGTGATTTGCCGACATTGAAGATGCCGTTTCCTCCTCCTGCTCCACCCATTCCTTTCTGCATGGGTCTGAACATTATAAAATAGAGGAATGCGAACATCAACAGAGGGAAGAGTAGCCACTCAAAGATTCCGCCCAAATAGTCTCTGCGGTATTCGGTCTCAAGTATGAAACGCTTCTGCGCAGGGAGTGATTCACGAAGGTCTCCCAATGTCTGTTCGGCATTGAAACTCTCAGAGACAATAAAAAAGAAATGTGGTCCTGCCTTGGGAATGTTGCCGTTGAAGTATCTGTTCGAGTATTTGTACAAAGAATCTTTATAGATATATACTTCAGCTCTCTTAAGATTAGATATGTATGTGATTTTCTCAACGTCACCCGAGGGGATCATTCTTTCTGTCACTGTGGTCCATTCAGTCTTAACGGCCTCTGTGGAGTTCTTCATGCCAAAGTACAGAAGAACTGCTCCGAAAAGAAGATAGACTCCCCATATGGAGAAATTTTTTCTTTTAGCCTTTTTGTTGTTTGGCTGTTTGTTTTTTTGTCCGGAATCCGGGTTGTTTATATTGGTATTTGCCATATTGTTATTCTTCGTCCTTATAATCTTTTCTCTCTGCGTCAGCCCACAAGTCTTCAAGTCTGTAGAAGTTTCTGTATTCTGTCTGGAAGATATGTACTACAACATTAAGATAATCAAGAATCACCCAGAATCCGTTTTCCTGTCCCTGAGTTCTATGTACCTTGATTCCAAGTATTTCGATCATTTTTTCTTCGATGTTGTCTGCTATTGCACATACCTGTGTGGTCGAGTCGGCGTTGCAGATGACAAAATGATCTGTGATGGCTGTTCCGATACCTGTCAGATCAAGTGAACATACTCCTTTTCCCTTCTTTTCAAGTATTGCGTCTGTAATTACTTCAAGTTCTTTCATTGTAAATTGATATTATTAGTACATTTGCTTTTTTGCAAATATACAAAATTACGAAAAATGTGCCATAAACTTTATTGGATGGAGTCAACAGACTCTACAAACTTGGATGCGGTAAGGGGGAAAGATGCCAATGATGATAAAACAGTGTGGTTCGCCGAGTATCAGACTGCCGGAAAGGGCCAGCGCGGCAACAAGTGGAGCAGCCACCGCGCAGAGAATCTCACCTTCTCCATACTGCTCAAACCTACACAGATAGCGGCTGCCGGTCAGTATGCCATTTCTATGGCGTGTGCAGTCGGTGTAGTCAATTACCTTGGGAAACTGGGACTTCAAGCCAAGATCAAGTGGCCAAACGATATTTATATAGCTGACAGAAAAATTTGTGGGATGTTGATAGAAAATTTTCTTGATGGTGACAGATTGTCAGTCAGTATATGTGGAATTGGTCTAAATGTCAATCAGAAAGAGTTCCCTGACAATATTCCCAACCCGACTTCAGTGGTGCGTGAACTTGGGTGCGGTGAGCTGGATATCCGGAAAGAGTTGAATTCTCTTTTGGACTCTATACTCGAACTATATGATAATCTGTGCAATGATATGGAGGGAACCACTCAAATGCTTTGGAATTTCTTTGAAGAGCATCTCTACCGTAAGGATATTTGGTGCGAGTTTGAGCAGACAGAGTATTTTGAAGGTGGCGAACCAATGCGTTTCGAAGGGTGCATCAGAGGTATAGATAGAAAAAGTGCCCGTATCGTTATCGAAAAACGTGACGGGCACCGTGAACTCTATTATTTCAAGGAGATCAGGTATATCATATTATAATGTTGTGACATATGCTATTCTCCGTTTTGCATCGAAATGAGGAACTCTTCGTTGCTGATTGTGGATTCCAGCCTCTTTTTCATGAATTCCATTGCTTCGACACTGGTCATATCCGCAAGATAGTTGCGTAGTATCCACAAGCGGTTGATCTTGTCCTTTTCCAGAAGGAGATCGTCGCGACGTGTAGAACTGAGTGTAACATCCACTGCAGGGAAGATTCGCTTGTTGGCAAGTCTTCTGTCGAGCTGAAGTTCCATGTTTCCTGTACCTTTGAACTCTTCAAAGATTACATCGTCCATCTTGGATCCTGTATCTGTGAGGGCGGTGGCCAGGATGGTGAGTGATCCACCTTTTTCAATGTTGCGTGCAGCTCCAAAAAATCTCTTTGGTTTATGTAGTGCGTTTGCATCTACACCACCTGAGAGTACCTTTCCGGAGGCAGGCTGTACGGTATTGAAGGCTCTTGCAAGGCGTGTAATCGAGTCGAGCAGGATGACTACATCATGTCCGCATTCGACTAATCTTTTTGCCTTTTCAAGGACGATGCTTGCTACCTTTACATGTCTTTCAGCCGGTTCGTCAAATGTAGATGCTATTACCTCAGCCTTTACACTTCTGGCCATGTCTGTAACCTCTTCAGGCCTTTCGTCAATCAGAAGGACTATCATGTAGACTTCTGGATGGTTTTCTGCAATGGCGTTGGCAATGGATTTTAGCAACATTGTCTTACCTGTCTTTGGCTGAGCCACTATCAGACCTCTCTGTCCTTTACCTATGGGGGTAAACAAGTCTACGATTCTGCATGAAAGGTCGTTATGTCCATTTCCCGTAATATTGAATTTTTCGTCCGGGAACAGAGGTGTAAGAAAATCAAAAGGAACTCTGTCTCTGATGAATTCTGGAGAACGTCCGTTGATGGTATTGATTTTTACCAAAGGGAAGTATTTATCTCCCTCTCTTGGAGGACGGATTTCGCCAAGGATGGTGTCTCCTGTCTTAAGGGCATAGCTCTTGATTTGGTTCTGAGATACATAGATGTCATCGGGAGAATTGAGGTAATTGTAGTCCGATGATCTGAGGAAACCATATCCATCGGGCATGATCTCAAGTACACCCGTTGCCTCTACGATACCCTCGTATTCAATTCGGGCACTGTTCTCTTTTTCTTCTTCAACAATACTCTCGGCAAGTTCGTTTCTCTTTTCCTTTTCTTTATCCTTTTCACGATGTTGCCTCTTGTTGGTGAACTGATGCTCCTGTGTCTGCTTTGCAGGAGCTAAAGAAACTTTGTCATCGGCTGTAGCATCTATGGTTTCTGCCTCTTTTACGGGTACAGCCTCATGCTGTTCAACCACCTTTTTTTCAAGGTTCTCTTCGCGTTCTCTTCTTTCAAGGTACTCCTTCTGAAGTTCCCATTTGTTCTTCTTCTTGCGTCCTCTTTTTTCGGTTTGTCTCTTTTCACGCTTGTCGGTGACAGCTAGTTCGGTATCGGATGATGACTTCTCCTGGCTGCTCACTTTTTCTACTGATTCAGTGTTTGGAGCATCTTCCTCTTTAACAAGAACTTGTTCTGCATTAATGGGATTCTTTCTTGGGCGTCCTCTTTTTCTTTTAGTAGGCTGTGAAACTGTCTCTTCCTTTGGCTTCAATTCAGACTTTTCATCCTTTGAAGCGTCATTATTCCGGAGCTCAGAGTCGTTATCTCGATTACCTTCCGGTGTGATACTCATTGAACTCTCTTCAGAAGGCTTGACTTCCTCTTTTTTGGAAATCCTTTTCCTTCTGAGTCGGGGGGTCTCTTTGCTCTGTACAGCCTGTTCATCGAGAATCTTGTATACAAGCGCCTCCTTGTCCATAGTCTCGGCACGCTTTATTCCCAACTCCTTGGCAATTGTATGGAGCTCCTCTGGTGACTTCTTGTCTAAATCTGAAATACTATACATATTGTTACTTCACAGCTATTACTTCTGCTTCAACCAATGCGCCTTTAGGAAGGGCAGCTACCTGAAATGCAACGCGTGCAGGATAAGGTGCTGAGAAATATTTGGCATAGATTTCATTCATTGTGGCGAAATCAGACATATTCTGAAGATATACAGTAGTCTTTACCACATTGCAATAGTCGTATCCGGCTTCGCGCAGAACATATCCGAGGTTGGTGAAAACCATTTCAATCTGTTCTCTGACTCCTCCGGGTACGAATTCACCGGTTTTCGCATCAATAGGAAGCTGTCCTGATACATAAAGAGTTCCATTTGCTTCGATAGCTTGTGAATAGGGTCCCACTGCAGCTGGTGCAAGGGGGCTTGCAATTACTTTTGCCATAATTCTAAAAAATTAAAAGTTAATAAATTATTAATTGTATCTCTATCTGTCCCACTGTGATGACTGCTTGCGGTATGAAAGCAGGTCTGCCAATGCAGCAGCTTTTGCGTTGATTCTGAAACTCCACTGTTTCCATTGTCCCAGAGGAATCCAGGAAAAGGAGATTTGGAAACAATGCAGGTCGTATGTAGCACTAAGCTGGGTAGTGGTGATCTTCAAATTGGTAATATCAAAACCTGACTGCAGGTTAATATGCAGGTCTTTGGTTAATCTCACCTGAGCTGTCAGTGAGAGAGTCTGGGTATGGTTATTCTTGACAATGAGCTGCTCGTTGGTGTACTGGTACTGTCGCGCGTAGTTGTAACTATATGACAATGTCAAAGCCCAGGGGACGTTGGGGTTGAGGTAATATACCCATCCTCCAGGTATATATTCACCTGTCACAGGGTGATAATATATCTTGGTGTAGTCTGTGGTTCCAATCTTTACACCAGATCCAGAGCCCATTCCGCCGCCGGTACCTCTGCCGGAATCGTCTGGCCCGTTGTTCATGCCACGGCCCCCCATGCTTCCTCCACCGACCCCAGCTGATGAGTAGTTGTCACCTGAGCCTCCGTCATTTCCATAGCCCCTTCCTTCTCCTGAGATACTGAAGTCAGCTGAGATGCTCGCAGATGTGAGTCTGAAGAGATTGAACCCTCCCTGTTTAACAATGTTGAAAGTATTAATCTTCTTTCCCCTTTCATCAATGGCATAAGGGTCCAGTGTCATCTTTGCACTCAGTCCGATTTTTTCGAGGATGTTGGTATTCATGGAGATACCGATATTGCTCATTCTAAGTGAGTCTGCCAGGAAATTGTATGAGCCGTTGATGTTGAGGTTATCTATAATTTTTATCTTTTTGGTACCTGTTCCTGTGGTATCATTCTTATCTACTATCTTGGCTTCCAGATTGTTTCCTATAGTGAACGCCAATGCTGCGCTCTTTCCTTTTGATGGGGGCGTATTGATGCCACCTGCCCATCTGTTGTATTCGAGTGTCTTGTCGTTACCGTGTATATCTGTATAATTGTAGACTACATAACCGTTGGCGACTGTCCCCATTTCTGGAGAGAAAGAGGCCGAGATGCTTGGTGATATCATGTGTCTTATTGCTTTAAGATTGCCTTTCTTAAAGTTGAAGATTCCATATATACGTGTACTCAATGAAGCACTTGCTGAAAAGGTCTGGGTAATGCCGAAATCACCGAACAAGTCACTGCGTACATTCTCTATCTTATCTGTTTCCGGGTTATAGTATTGGTTCTGAGAACTGAAGTACCAGTTCATTCCATAGTTAATACTCGGGTTCAGATTCAAGTACTTGAGAATGGTAAAACTTGGAAGCGATATATTGAAAGTATGCTTCATGCCAGATTGCATCTTGTTCCAAAAATCGGGGGTACCCCATTCTTTTGCCTTGAAGGAAATCTTGTTCTGGAAAGAGGTGTTGTAACTAAGACCAAAATCTTCATACCATTTTGACTTGCCTACTCTGTTCTTGCGCTTGAAAGGGTAGAATTTATTGACATTGAATGTGATATTAGGAAGTGTAAATGAGTAGGAACTGTCTTTTGAGTTCTGGTTATGAAGGGCATTTACAGAGAGGCTGACTTTGCTCCACGTTTTGGAATATGATATTGATGATGAGATCTGGCTCTGCAGTGCCTCGTTGATGTCAGTTGAGTTGTATTTGTTGTTCGAGGGGCTGGAAAAATTCACAGATGCCTTGAACGATGTTCCTGGGTTTGCTTTTGAATCCTGGGCATGGTTCCATTTGATGCCGAAGTTGGTGGTCTGGAAAAAGTCACTGCTTCCCTTGTCTCCGGTCTGGTCATTCGAGTAGGAGATGTCGAATGAACCGTTGAATTTATATCGAAGCTTGTAACGGGATGTAAGTTTGGCATTCCATGAACCTTTGGAATAGAAGCTACCTGTCACGGCAATGTCGAAATAGTCTCCCATTACAAAGTAGACTCCACCATCCTTTGCAAACAGACCTCTGGCCTCCTCCTCACCGAAAGTCGGAAATAGGATACCGGTAGCTCTGTCAGGCCTTTTGGGTACAAAACCAAAGGGAATCGCTATCATCGGAAGCGGCACATCTTCAAGTACCAGCCAGGCTGGACCGAATACTGTCTTCTGCTTTGGCTGTGTCTCTACTTTTGCCACACTCATCTTAAGATAGTAGTGCGGGTGCTCACAGTCGCATACAGTGTATTTTCCTCCTGAGATGTTTATTGACTTGTCCGGCATCATGTTAAGGTTGTCACCTCTCATGATACCGTCCTTTTCCTGAGAGAGCATGTTCTTGATGGTGGCCTTGTTGGTCTTGAAGTTGTAGAAGACATTGTCCATCTGGTATGTCATTCCGCCCTGTTTCATGACAGGTTTTCCTTTGACATTTCCTAAAGTATCGGCTACACCTGCTGCGTAGACCACCTGCTTGTCTACATCGTACTGCATATAGTCAGCGGTGAGTTCCATGTCTCCATATTTGACTGTCACATTACCATAGTAGTACAAAATTCTGTGCCCGTTGGTGAAATCCTCCACGGTAGAGTCCTTAGCTGCTGTAAAAGCCGGAAAGTCCACCATTGATTTGGGTCTTGGCCTCTGGAGTGTATCTGCAATGGATAGTGAGTCTGCTCCTAATGAATCAACGACCGTAGAGTCTGCAAGCAATTTGTCTACAACAAGTAGAGAGTCTGCAATCAGCGAGTCTGCAATATGTGAACCTGCCTGAAGTGAGTCGTGAGGGAGCAAATCTACCCTCAAGGAGTCAGAATTCACACGCAACGGAGATCTTGACATTCTCATCCCGGCAAATGACGAAGAATCCCTTCTCGTTTGCTCTTGTGCTCTGAGGCTCAGTGA
This sequence comes from Bacteroidales bacterium, assembly GCA_029010575.1. Lineage (GTDB taxonomy): Bacteria > Bacteroidota > Bacteroidia > Bacteroidales > UBA932 > Coprenecus. Next base: position 24,457 of record JAQXKS010000033.1, read on the forward strand.
AAAGGAACATATTGACAATACTAATGTGATTATCCTTATGATTGATCTTTCAGAAATGGTCATCAACTATTAAACCAACTTTGATTTAAAGAATCGACGACAAATATACTCTTTTTTGAACTGATACCAAACTTTTATTAATTTTGCGGTCATAAATGATGAAAAAAATTTACAAAATAGGCTTTCTCGCTATTCTGGCCATTATTCTATTTCCAATTCAACTCCATGCCCAACAGAGCAGGATGCTGGAACTGGGCACTGTCGTTATAGATGCCGGTCATGGTGGAAAAGATCCTGGGGCTATAAGTGGATCTGTCAAGGAGAAGGATATAACTCTTTCTGTGGCAAAGAGATTGGGAGCTCTTATTAATGAAAAGTACCCAAATGTCAAGATAATCTACACACGTTCAGGAGATACATTTGTGGAACTGAAAAAGAGAGCGGAGATAGCCAATAAGAACAATGCAGACCTGTTTATATCCATACATGTGAACTCTGCGAAAAACAGATCGGCCAACGGAAGTGAAACATTCGTCATGGGTTCTGAAAAGAGCAGCTCCAATTTCGAAGTATGTCAGTTGGAAAACAGTGTGATTACTCTGGAGGAGGATTACTCTTCTAATTATTCTGGTTTTGACCCTTCGAATCCGGAGTCTTATATTATCTTCTCTTTGCTTCAGAATTCACATTTGGAGCAGAGCCTGATGTTTGCACAGCTGGTTCAGAATAATGCAGCCAAAGGCCCAATAGCTTATGGAAGGGGTGTAAAACAGGCTAATTTTCTGGTCCTTTGGATGTGTACTATGCCTGCCGTACTTGTCGAGTTAGGCTTTATTTCGAACAAAAATGACTTTCAGATTTTAAGTAACAAAAAACATCAGCAGAAGATGGCAGAGAATATTTTTAACGCATTCTGCAAGTATAAGAAAAATTATGATAAAGAATATATTCTTCCTGCTTCAGAATCAGTAGAATCCAAAGAGCCGGCAGGTGTTAAGGAGGATAGATTCGGGATTCAGATTTTTGTTAGCTCCAAGTCATTGCCAAAAGGTTCATCCAAGTTCAAGGGATATGACTGCAATTTTATTAAGACTTCAAAAGGATTATACAAATATTATATAGGTGGATTCTCTTCCAAGGAGGAAGCAGCAAAGAAATTGCCAGCGGTCAGGAAGAGTTTCCCGGATGCTTTTATTATAGAGTTATGAAAATAAGAAAGGAAGTTAAGGTTGGGCTGTTTGCCTTGATTGTATTGGTAGTAACATTTTTTACTGTGGATTTTCTTAAAGGCAGAGATATCTTTTCTTCTAACAAGGAAGTCGTGACCTTTATCGAATCTGTGGACGGATTGGCACCATCTACCATCCTGACTCTTCAGGGATACCGGATAGGGGAGGTCTCTTCTATAGAGTATGACAATGATACCAGAATGTACGAGATGGTAATCTCAATGTCTAACAAATACAAAATCCCTTCGGATTCGCGATTCGAGGTCTATGGTATTGATATACTTGGCTCAAAGGGGGTTAGGGTAGTTCTGGGTAATTCTTCTGATCAGGTCAAGTCTGGTGATACTCTTGCTATCTCGGCAGTTCCAGATATGATCTCCTCTATTGTCAGTGAGATAGGACCTACCAAGCAGCTTGTCGATTCCTTGCTTACTGCCATGAATCAGACTGTTTCATCTATAAATATGATTCTTGACGAAGAGTCTGTAGCATCAGTGCGCAAGATTGTCAGTGATGTCTCTATTGCAGTCAAAGATATTTCCATGATAGCTGCTTCTTTTAAGGGGTCTGTCCCCAATGTGGAATCCTTGATATCAAATCTGGATACTCTCACCTCGTCGTTAGTGAGAGCCTCGTCGTCACTTGAGGGGGTTACTGCCAATGCTCAGGATATTACTCTTGCTGTTAAAGAGTCCGGAATTACCGAAGCTGTGACGTCATTGAAGGAACTGCTGTCGAAAATTCAAGATCCGGGCTCCTCTGTGGGCAAGTTGCTGACTACAGATTCTCTGTATAATTCAATACATTCACTATCAGTAGATTTGGATTCTTTGGTAAAGAAAATAGAAGAAAATCCTCGTAAGTATATAAAAATTTCTGTATTCTGAAACACTTTGAAGAAAAAAATTTTTTTGAAAAATACACAGTGTTGTTTTTCAGATGATTCTAATTTTTGTGTTTTTTTTTATTTTTTTTAATCAAAAATTTTTTAGACTTTTGTCATCCAACCTACGGAGAAATTGGAACAATTGAATCATATAGAAGTCTGGAAGAAGTGTCTCGCGATTATAAGGGACAATGTCAATCCGGGAAGTTTCCGCACATGGTTTGAACCTATTGAGGCGAAGGAACTCCTGGAGGGGGTTCTTACTATATCTGTTCCAAGTGAATATTTCCCTGAATACATTGAAGAGCACTTCATTGATACACTGAGTATGGCTCTTCGGGAGGTGATTGGTCCCAAAGCAAGACTTGTCTATGATGTTCCAGCCTCCAGAGGTAGTAACGGTGCCGGAGTGATTGTGAAATCCGATTCGGATACTGTGCTGCCGAAGTCTTCCAAGGATAAAGATAATGGAGGTTACACTCTACCTCAGGTCAGAAAGATTAGCATAGACCCTAATCTGAACTACAATTACTCTTTCGATAATTTCGTTGAAGGGGATTGTAATCGTCTTGCCAGGGCTGCCGGCGTGGAAATATCTAAGAATCCGGGGCACAATGCTTTCAACCCTCTGTTTATCTATGGCGGTCCCGGTATGGGAAAGACTCACCTGATTCAGGCTGTGGGTATTGCAGTCAAAGAGAGATATCAGGACAAGACCGTGTTGTATGTTACTGCAAGCAGATTTCAGACTCACTATGTCGATTCTGTAATAAGTAACAAACTTACCGAGTTCCTCCACTATTATCAGTCTACAGATGTCTTGATTATCGACGATGTGCAGGAATTCGCCCAGAAACAGGGTACACAGAAGGCATTTTTCCAGATTTTCAACTACCTTCATCAGTTAGGCAAGCAGTTGGTGCTCTCGTGCGATAAGGCTCCCTCTGAACTAAAAGGTCTTGAGCAACGTCTTCTTTCACGTTTCAAATGGGGGCTTACCACTGAACTTACAGCGCCTGATTTCAAGACTAGGGTGGCGATTCTCAAGATGAAGGCCGCAAAGGAGGGCCTTGAGGTCGACGATAGCATTATTAATTACATAGCACAGAACGTTACCTCCAATGTGAGGGAACTTGAAGGTACTCTTATCTCGCTTATCGCTAACTCCAAACTTACCGATAAGGAGCTTACTTTGGAGCTGGCACGCGAATCTATCGACAGAATCGTTTCCAATACCCGACATGAGGTCACTCTTGATAATATTCAAGATGCGGTGTGTGACTATTTTGATATCACACGAGATAAATTGATTTCTAAGAGCCGTAAGAGGGATATCGTACAGGCACGCCAGATTGCAATGTATCTTTGCAGAAGCCTTACATCGTCATCTCTTGATCTTATCGGTACTCATCTGGGTGGTAAGGATCACGCCACCGTCCTATATGCCTGCAAGACCATCGGGGATCTTATGACCACCGACAGGTCGTTCAAGCAGTATATATCGGACATAGAAAAGATAATCTATTCAAACATATAACATTAACACTATGACTTCTGAAAAAGTATTAGACCATTTTTACGAGATACTTCGTATACCTCGTGAATCTGGCCATGAAGAGCACATTATAGCATATCTTCAGGATTTTGCACGCAAACGTAATCTTGAATGCAAGACAGATGAAGCAGGCAATGTACTCATTACACTCCCTGCAACTCCCGGTATGGAGAATGCTCCTGTGGTGATTCTACAAAGCCATTCTGACATGGTTTGTGAAAAGAATGCCGGAGTGGACCACGATTTTGCAAAGGATCCTATCAAGGCTGTTATCGAAGATGGATGGCTGATTGCCAAGGATACCACTCTTGGAGCTGACTGCGGCATTGGAATAGCAGCTCAGCTTGCTGTTCTGGAAGACAAAGAGCTTCCCCATGGAAAGATCGAGTGCCTCTTCACTACATCTGAGGAGACAGGTCTGGACGGGGCATTTGCTCTGAAGGAGGATTTTTTGACAGGTTCTATTCTTCTGAACCTTGACTCGGAAGATGAGGGTGAACTTTTCATTGGATGTGCCGGAGGTATAGATACCACAGCGAAATTTACATATTCACCTATTGAAGTTCCCTCCGGAATGAGGTTTGTGAAGGTTGGCTTCAATGGCGCTTTAGGTGGACATAGTGGTGACGATATAAATAAGGGCCGTTCTAATGCTGTTCAGTCACTTGCAAGACTGCTCTACAGAGTATTCAAGGATATTGAGTGCTTCCTCTGCTCTATAGATGGTGGAAACAAACGCAATGCCATCGCCAGAGAGGCCTATGCAGTCATTGCTTTTGACCCCTGTCAGTATGAGAGGGTCAGGGAAACTGCAATTCTTCTGGAGAAGGAACTTAAGGATGAATACTCGATTACGGATCCGGACATAGCACTTATTTTCGAAGATGCACAACCATGTGCGAGCGCTATTGACCACAAATGTGCCCACTCGCTAATAGCCCTTTTGAACAGCATGCCTCATGGTGTGCTTGCAATGAGCGCAGAGGTTCCCGGTCTTGTAGAGACTTCAAGCAACCTTGCTTCCGTAAAGATGCTTCCGGACAATATCATCAGGATCGGTACCAGTCAGAGAAGCTCTACCAACAGTGCAAGACGCCATGCTGCTGAGAAGGTCGAGGCTGCGTGCCTTGTAGCCGGAGCTACCGTAACCCACGAATCAGAGTATCCTGGTTGGAAACCCTCTCTCAAGTCACATATTCTCGAGGTGACAAAGGCTTCATATAAGAAGTTGTTCGGAAACGAGCCCATAGTAAGAGCAATCCACGCAGGTCTTGAATGTGGTCTCTTCCTTGACAAGTATCCTTCACTTGATATGATCTCCTTCGGTCCCACTCTTCGCGGTGTGCATGCCCCTGGTGAAAGGCTTGATTTGGCATCCCTCGACAAATTCGTTCTTCTGCTTGAAGATGTAATCAAAGAGTGTAAATAGAGTGCGTCATGATACTTTCTCCTTCTATTCTTGCCGGTGACTTTACACGTTTGGGCAGCACGATTCAGATGCTCAATGACTCAGAGGCAGACTGGATTCACTTAGATGTGATGGATGGCCTGTTCGTGCCCAACATCTCTTTTGGTTTCCCCGTGATAAAGAATATCTCCTCAATTGCTCGCAAGCCTCTCGATGCACATCTGATGATTGTGGATCCGGACCGCTATGTGGCAGAACTAGCATCTATGGGTGTGGAGTATGTTAGTGTCCATTATGAAGCCTGCAACCATCTTCACAGATCTCTTCAGAATATCCGTTCACATGGAATGAAGGCAGGGGTTGCTCTCAACCCTCATACTCCGGCAAGCGTGCTCGAGTATGTATTAGAGTATGCAGATTTTGTGCTGGTGATGTCTGTCAATCCGGGCTTTGGGGGACAGTCCTTCATAGAGAGTTCACTTCGTAAAATTGCTGAAATTAAGGCAATGATAGTTTCAAAGGGTCTTTCTACTCTTATACAGGTCGATGGTGGTGTCAACCTCAAAAATGCCGGAGCCCTGAAAGAGTCTGGTGCAGATTCAATCGTGGTTGGTAGTGCAATCACATCTGCAGAGGATCCTGTATCAGTGATATCCGCTCTTAAAAGAATTTAATTTTCAAAATCTACTGAATAAACTTTCTCATGGTACAAGAAATCAAAAAAACTCTCAGAGACAGTGCGGCAATGCGTTGGACCGCTTTGCTGCTTCTCTCGCTGGCGATGTTCTGTTCATATATCTTTATGGACATCCTTTCGCCTATCAAAGACCTGATGCAGTCTGAAAGAGGTTGGGATTCAACAGCTTTTGGTACAATGCAGGGTGCTGAAACATTTTTGAATGTTTTCGTCTTCTTCCTCATCTTTGCCGGTATTATCCTTGACAAGATGGGAGTCCGTTTCACAGCTCTTCTTTCAGGTATCGTAATGCTTGTAGGCGGTATCATAAAGTATTTCGCTGTTTCAGATGCTTTTATCGGCAGCTCTCTCGAAGTATGGTTTACCGAAAACCTTAATTACATTCCCGGTTTTGATGAACTCGGTGTCTCTCCTTTCTACAGAGGAATGCCCGCTTCTGCCAAGGTTGCCGCTATCGGATTCATGATTTTCGGTTGCGGTGTCGAAATGGCCGGCGTGACAGTTTCAAGGGGTATCGTAAAATGGTTCAAGGGTCGTGAAACTGCTCTTGCAATGGGTTCGGAAATGGCTCTTGCACGTCTTGGCGTTGCCACATGTATGATCTTCTCTCCTTTCTTCGCAAGACTCGGAGGCGTCGTATCTGTAAGCCGTTCTGTTGCTTTCGGTATAGTTCTTCTTTGTATTGCCTTGATAATGTTCATTGTTTACTTCTTCATGGACAAGAAGCTCGATGCTCAGACAGGTGAAGCCGAAGAAAAAGATGATCCCTTCAAGATTTCTGATATTGGAAAGATTCTCTCAAGCGGAGGATTCTGGCTTGTTGCACTTCTTTGCGTACTCTACTATTCTGCAATCTTCCCTTTTCAAAAATATGCTGTAAATATGCTTGACTGTAACCTTACTTTGGTAAAGGGTGAAGGTTTCTGGGCAGGAAACAGTGTTACTATTATCCAGTATATCGTGATGCTCCTGGTTGCAGTAGGATCGTTTGTAAGCAACTTCTCAAAGAAAAAACCTGTCAAGATCGGTCTTATGGCTATGGCTATAGTTGCTCTTGTAGTTTACTGCTGGATGGGTTATAAGAGAGGAACTGCTGAAACTATTTTTGCAGTATTTCCCCTTTTGGCTGTTGCCATTACTCCTATCCTTGGTAACTATGTGGACCACAAGGGTAAAGCTGCTTCAATGCTGATGCTTGGCTCAATCCTCCTTATAGTTTGTCACCTCACTTTTGCGTTCGGTCTTCCCCTTCTCAAGGGTAATGCAGTAGGTGGAGTTATCCTTGCTTATGTGACAATTCTCGTTCTGGGTGCTTCATTCTCACTCGTTCCTGCTGCCTTGTGGCCTTCTGTTCCCAAGCTTGTGGACGAAAAGATTATTGGATCTGCCTATTCACTGATTTTCTGGATTCAGAATATCGGTTTGTGGCTCTTCCCTATGCTCATAGGTAAGGTTCTCGACAGTACCAACGAAGAGCTTGTAAGTGCTGTGAAAGCTGGAACTATTGATGCACATCAGGCAGCTATCTCCTATGACTACACATGGCCTTTGGTAATGCTAGCATGCCTTGGTGTGGCTGCCATGATAATTGGGGTTATCCTCAAGGGTGTAGATAAGAAGAAACATCTCGGACTGGAAGAACCCAATATTAAATAGTTCTTGCAGTGATATATAGCAAAGGGGTGACTAAAAAGTCAGAGATGGCTTTGAGGTCACTCTCTTTTTATGTCATTATGCTGCTCTCTACCCACAAAAAAAGAGGATGACCCTTTGGGTCACCCTCCTTTGTTCTTGTTATTCTTCCTAAATTATTGAGCAGAGATAGCTCCGTTAGGACAAGCGTCAACACAAGTACCGCAGTCAGCGCAAGTATCAGGGTCAATGCTATATACATCACCTGCTGAAATAGCTCCAAGGGGACATTCGTTAATGCAAGAACCGCATGCTACGCATGCATCAGGATCAATTCTGTGTGCCATAATACTAAATTCGTTATTTTTGTTAAACTTCGCAAAGATATATAAAAAAGTCCCATTTCTCACATAATATATGGGAAATAATGGTATCTTTGTTCTCAGTAAAATTATATATTTATGAATGTCAAAAAGATATTGTCAATTGTGGCTGCTCTATTTTTGACCATTGTCTCTTACGGTCAGAATGATTTTGAGGGAAAAGTATCTTTTGATAAGGTAGTTCACGATTTTGGAGACTTGATGGTTACGGATCCACCTCAGAAGACCATCTTCGTAATGAAGAATATCGGCTCTTCGCCGGTCGCGATTAATAATGTCATGTCCTCGTGCGGATGTACAGAACCCTCGTGGAGCAAGGCTCCTGTCCGTCCCGGTGAGACTGCTCAGATCGAGGTGACTTTCTTGAATGATCAGGGGGCATATCCCTTCAGCAAGACTCTTACGGTGTATGTTTCAGGTCTGTCAAAACCTGTTCTTCTTAAGATCAAGGGCGATGTCCATGCCAAAAAGATGCCCCTGTCAGAGCTTTTTCCACATCATTGCGCTGGAATCGGTTTTAAGGATGAAAAGATTGACATAGGACAGCTGGAGCAGGGTACGTTCCGTCGTTGTGAGTTGCAGTGTGCCAATATTTCCAAAAGGAAGGTCACCATGGAGATACTCTCTTCAGACCAGGGACTTGTGGTCATATCAGCTCCATCTTCACTCTCTCCGGGAGAAAAGGGGACTTTTGTCTTTGAGGTCAATACTGCCCTTCTCGAGAGGCCGCTTTGGGGAAGGAATGATTTCGGTGTGGAACTCTCCATTGACGGAAAGATTTATGAGAACCCTATCAGGGTCACTACTGTTATAAAGGAGAATTTTACCGGGCTGTCTGAGGATGAGAGAAGGAGTGCAGCATTACCTACTTTTTCGGTCTCTTCTGGTGAATATTTCTCGGTAAAGGATGGTGATATCTTGGAGAAGGAGTTCTCCTTCAAGAATATAGGCAAGGGTAGACTCTCCTTTTATAAGGCTGATTGCAGTGAACCTGAGAGAGTAAAAGTGGAATATCCCTCTTCTGTGGAAGCAGGTAACGGTGGCAAGGTCAAAGTCACTCTTGATACCAAGAACTCACCCAAGGGTGAGAATATCGTGGTTATTACTTTGATTACCAATGCCCCATCCAGACCTCTGGTGAATTTGTTTATGGTATATACAATAGATTAAAGGACAGAAATTATATGAGTAATAAGAATGAACGTCAAGGAGATTTCTTTGATGAATACAAACCAGATGAGACTGCTTTGGTCGTGAATAAGGGGGTGGAACAGCCTCCGGTAGTGAGTCCCTATCTTCAACAGATCCTCTCCCGTAGAAGAAGTGTCAAGAGTGACATGACGGTGGATGATTATATGGATGGTATTCTCAGGGGAGACAGGGTGGTTCTCAGTAAGGCTATTACCTTGGTGGAGAGTTCTCTGCCTAATCATAGGGAGATGGCAAGGGAACTCATTGTCAGATGTCTGGCTCATTCCAAGAGAAGGAGATCAATGCGAATCGGTATTACCGGTGTACCGGGAGCCGGTAAGAGTACATTTATAGAGTCATTCGGAAATATGGTTACCGGATTTGGTCATCAACTGGCAGTTCTGGCTATCGACCCTTCGAGTGAAAAGACAAAGGGAAGTATTCTGGGTGACAAGACCAGGATGGAGACCTTATGTAATAACCCCAAAGCTTTTATACGGCCCAGTCCCAGTGCCGGCTCGTTAGGCGGGGTGGCAAGAAAAACTCGTGAAACTATTATTCTGTGCGAGGCTGCCGGTTTTGATATTGTCTTTATTGAGACCGTAGGTGTAGGGCAGAGTGAGACAGCTGTCCACTCCATGAGTGACTTTTTCCTTCTTCTTCAGATCTCAGGTGCAGGAGATGATCTTCAGGGTATCAAGAGGGGTATTATGGAGATGTCAGATCTGATTCTGATAAACAAGGCTGATGGCTCCAATAAGGAGAAGGCAAATATGGCGCGTGCTGTGTATGCCAATGCTCTTCATCTGTTCCCTCCTACTGAATCGGGCTGGGTTCCTACTGCACTTGCCGCTTCTTCTATTGAGAAGAGTGGCCTTGATCAGGTCTGGGAAAAGATTCAGGAGTATTTCAAACTTGTCATGAAAAACGGATATTACGACCATAGAAGGCTTGAACAGGATAGGTGGTGGATGTATGAGACTATAAACAACTCCATCAAGGATATGTTCTATGAAAACGAGGTAATTGAAAAATTAATTCCGGAATATGAAGAGGCTATTCTGAAGGGCAGTATAGATTCCTTCTCTGCTGCGGCTGAACTCTTAAACAAATATCTTGGCAAATGAGTATGGAGTTGCTGTGGGATGTTCTAAAGAACTCCCTTTTTATCACCGGTCTGGTGGTGATAATGATGATAATGATTGAGTATGTGAACGTAGCTTCTGCCGGAAAGTGGCTGGAGAGGTTGCGTGCTTCGGGATTCAGGCAGGTGGTCCTTGGTGCTTTGTTGGGCATGATTCCGGGCTGTGTAGGCGGCTTTGCTGCTGTTTCTCTCTATACACACGGGGTGATTACCTTCGGTGCTTTGGTGGCTGCTATGATTGCATCTTCGGGGGATGAGGCTTTCGTCATGCTGGCTATGATTCCCAAAGATGCACTCTTGCTCTTTGGCCTTTTATTTATTTTAGCGCTGATTTTTGGCTACATCACAGATTTGTTATATAAGCGTGGTCCTAACTTGCCGGATTGTGATCACCATTTTGATATTCATCATGGTCATGATGGTAAGATACCCTCCATATTCAAGATTTCATCCTATAGGAACATGCTTCATCCTTCAGTCAAGAGGGTCTCTGTTTTGGTGGGTATTGCTCTCTTTGTTGCGGCTGTTTTCAGCGGTATCCTTGAGCATGAACATGAGCATGGACATGGACATGGCGATGAACATGCCTGTGAGTGTTGCGCTCACGAGCATGTGATTGATGTGGAGGAACATCATGATGTAGGACTCTCGTTGTTGGATGAAAGGTGGATGAATATAGTTTTTGCTATCTTGAGCATTGTGGTTTTCATGTTGGTGGCTGCTTCCGAAGATCATTTTGTAAATGACCATATATGGAATCATGTCGTCAAGAAACATTGTCTGAAGATTTTCCTGTGGACAGCTGGTGCGTTGCTGGTGATAGGCGTGGCCTTGAATCACATGGATCTTGAACATTGGGTCTCCGGAAACAAGTATCTTATTCTTGTGGCTGCTGCTCTTGTGGGCATGATCCCCGAATCGGGACCAAACATGATATTCATTACACTTTTCTCGACAGGTCTTGCTCCGTTCTCAGTGTTGCTTACGAGTTCGATTTCGCAGGATGGCCATACATCATTGCCACTTCTCTCTTCCAATAAAAGAGGTTTTTTGGCTGCTAAGATAATTAATGCTGTTATTGCCCTTGCGGTAGGATCTCTGTTCTATCTTCTGGGATTTTGACAGCTGTCAATGAGTGCCGTTTTTTTCCAGCTCCAGGGATTCTCTTAACAAGGAATCCTGCTGATCTCATTGCTTGTTTTACGCTTCCTTTAGAAGAATATGTTATAATCATTCCGTACTCTTTCATTCCATTGTGGAGGGTACGGAATATTTTTTCGCTCCAGCTCTGAGGCTGTGATTCCGGGGAGAATGCATCGAAGTATACCAAATCAAAGTTTTGTCGTTCAGGTATATATTCTTCGAAATCACATTTTATTTTGCAGATTGAGAATTTTGGTGTGATTTCTGTAAACTCCCTTTTGCTGACAGTTGACCATTTGGATGTGTGGATTTTGTTATAGAGAGATGCTGCCAGAGGGTCTCCTTTGCTATAATCTATCGCTTTGTATTCTTCCGGAGTCAAAGGATAGAGTTCAAGTGTGGTGTAATGGATCTCTCTCCCCTCCATCCATGGCTCTGTGCATGTAGCAAGTGCTGTCAGAAGTGTGTTAAGACCTGTTCCGAATCCATATTCGAGGATGGAGATGCTCCCCGCTCTCTTCGAAACCATGGTTTTTAATCCTGAGTCGATGAAGAGGTATTCGGATTCCATTACTGCTCCTGCCGTAGAGTGGTAGCATTGTCCGAAGTCATCGGACCATATCGTTGGCGAACCATCTTCGCTTATGACAATGTGTCTGGAGGTCATATAGGTGTGTATATATTGATAGTGTTGCAAAAGTAATCTAAAATTTCTATATTTGTAGATTGTTCTATTTATGTAAAATTTGAATTTTTATATATGGCATCATTTGGTGATTTATTAAAGAAGATGTTCGGTTCTAAAGCTGAACGGGATATGAAGCAGATCAAGCCTGTACTTGACAAGGTGCTTGCTGCTTACAGCAGGATAGACTCTCTTTCCAACGATGAACTGAGAGCAGAGGCTGAAAGACTGAAATCTGTTATCAGAGAGAGAATTGCGGAGGATGAGACTCGTAAGAGGTCTCTTAGACATCAGCTCGAGGATGTCACTATTCCCATTGATAAGAAAGAGGCACTGGCCACAGAAGTCGATAAACTGACCAAGATAATTGACGAGAAGATAGAAAGTGTTCTGAATGAAATACTTCCTGAGGCTTTCGCAATCATGAAATCTACGGCCAGAAGGTTCAAGGAAAATGAGGTGGTAGAGGTTAAGGCTTCCGATATGGACCGTGAATTTTCTACCAAGCATGATTATGTTGTAATCAAGGATGATAAGGCTTATTGGAACCATACCTGGACAGCTGGTGGAAACCCTGTGACTTGGGATATGGTCCATTATGATGTTCAGCTTATAGGCGGTATTGTTCTCCATCAAGGTAAGATTGCTGAAATGGCTACCGGTGAAGGAAAAACCTTGGTTGCTACACTTCCTGTCTTTTTGAATGCCCTTGCCGGCAAGGGTGTTCATGTGGTGACTGTCAATGACTACCTCTCCAAACGTGACTCTGAGTGGATGGGACCCCTTTATGAATTCCACGGGCTGAGGGTTGACTGTATTGACAAACACGAGCCCAATTCAGAACCCAGAAAGAATGCTTACAGGGCAGATATCACTTTCGGTACCAACAACGAATTCGGTTTCGACTATCTTCGTGACAATATGGCCATTGATACCAATGACCTCGTTCAGAAAAAGCACCACTACGCTATCGTCGATGAGGTGGACTCTGTCCTGATTGATGATGCCAGAACGCCTTTGATTATCTCAGGTCCTGTTCCGCGTGGCGATGATCAGCAGTTTGCCGAATACAAGCCCTTCGTCGAACGTATCTATAATACCCAGAGGACTCTTGTCACCAAGCTCCTGACCGAAGCCAAAAAGCTTATAGCTGAAGGAAATACCGAAGAGGGTGGTAAACTTCTTCTCAGAGCGCATAAGGGACTCCCAAAATACAACCCCCTTATCAAGTATCTCTCGGAACCCGGAATGAGGCAGCTTCTTAACAAGACTGAGAACTTCTACATGCAGGATAATAACAGAAACATGCATCTGATTACCGATGACCTTTACTTTGTCATTGACGAACAGGGCAGGAGCGTGGAGATGACCGACAAGGGAAATGATATGATTGCATCAAGTGTATCTGATGACAAGTTTTTTGTCCTTCCAGATATTGGTTCTGAAATTTCCGAACTCGAAAAGAGCGGTCTTTCTGAGCAGGAAAAGGCTTCTAAGAAGGATGAAATACTCTCTGACTATGCCCTCAAATCAGAACGTGTTCATACCGTAAACCAGCTGTTAAAAGCATATTCGATGTTCGAAAAGGATGTTGAGTATGTGGTGATGGATAATAAAATCAAGATTGTAGACGAACAGACTGGACGTATTCTCGAGGGAAGAAGATATTCTGACGGGCTCCATCAGGCTATCGAGGCCAAAGAAAATGTCAAAGTAGAGGCTGCAACACAAACTTTTGCAACAATTACCCTGCAGAACTATTTCAGAATGTACCACAAGCTTGCAGGTATGACCGGTACAGCTGAAACGGAGGCTGGTGAATTCTGGTCTATCTACAAATTGGATGTGGTGGTAATACCGACGAACCGTCCTATTCTCAGAAAAGACGAAAACGATATAGTCTATAAGACGAAAAAGGAAAAGTACAATGCAGTAATCGAGCAGATAGTAGAACTTACAAAACAGGGAAGACCTGTGCTGGTGGGTACCACCTCAGTGGAAATATCAGAGCTGCTCAGCAGGATGCTCAAACTGCGCGGTATCAAGCACAATGTCCTTAATGCGAAGCAGCATGCACGTGAAGCAGAGGTCGTTCTCCATGCCGGTGAACCGGGAACCGTGACTATTGCCACTAACATGGCAGGTCGTGGTACAGATATCAAGCTCGGTCCCGGAGTCAAGGAGGCAGGCGGTCTGGCAATCATAGGTACAGAACGTCATGATTCCCGTCGTGTTGACAGGCAGCTTCGAGGTCGTGCAGGACGTCAGGGAGACCCTGGCTCATCTACTTTTTACGTATCTCTCGAGGATGACCTTATGCGTCTGTTCGGTCAGGACAGAATGGCAAAACTCGTCGACAGGATGGGAGTACAGGAGGGTGAAGCACTTCAGCACAGTATGCTTTCCAATGCTATTGAGAGGGCGCAGCGCAAGGTCGAAGAGAATAACTTTGGTATCAGAAAGCGTCTGCTCGAATACGATGACGTAATGAATTCACAAAGAGAGGTTATCTATAATAAACGTCGCAATGCCCTTTACGGAGAACGTATAGATGTGGATATTATGAATATGATTGGTGATTGTGCAGAGACTTTAGCGGAACTCTCAGAATCACTTGACTACGAAAACTTCAAGCTCGAGGTGATGAAGTCGCTGTCGATTGACCCTGAAATAGGTGAAAAGCAGTACAACAGTCTCTCGAAGAGTGATCTTGCTAATGTGCTTATCGATAAGCTCAAGAGTGAGTATTGCCGTCGTAACGATGCGATGGTGGCTCTGGCATGGCCGGTGCTCAAGAACTTCTATGAACAGCGTAAGGCACTTTTCGAAAAGCATGGCAAATCTGTTGAATTCATAAGCATCCCCATATCTGACGGAACCAAGATTCTAAATGTAAGGCTGAATATCAATAAAGCTTATGAATCTGAAGGCAAGGAACTCATAAAGGCTGTAAGCAAGGCCATTACACTTATCCATATAGATGAGGCGTGGAAAGAGCACCTCAGGGATATGGATGACCTGAAACAGTCTGTTCAGAATGCAACTTACGAACAGAAGGATCCTCTGCTCGTCTATAAGTTCGAAAGTTTCAACCTCTTCAAAGGAGTTATTGAAAAGATTAGCAAAGAGGTGATTTCATTTCTTCTGAGGGCACATATTCCTTTGCGTCAGAACTCTCCTGAAGAGATTACACACAATGCTCCTGCCAGACGTACAGATATGTCGAGAATGAGCACCTCTCGAAGTGATTTGGTTACCAACTCTTCTGAACAGAAGAGTAATACTCCCATCAAGGTAGAGAAGAAGGTAGGAAGAAACGATCCATGCCCCTGTGGCTCGGGTAAGAAATACAAGAACTGCCACGGAAAAGAAGCATAATTACTGAAATTGAAAAATATATATAATATGGAAAAATTTGATATAATCGTTGTCGGTTCAGGTCCCGGCGGATATGTAACAGCTATCAGAGCATCCCAGCTCGGTAAATCGGTAGCAATTATTGAACGTGCCGAAGTAGGAGGTATATGTCTTAACTGGGGATGTATTCCCACAAAGGCGCTTCTCAAGAGTGCTCAGGCATACAATTATGCCAAACATGCTGCTGAATATGGTTTTAGTATAGAAGGTGAGATAAAGGCTGACATCACCAAAGTGGTGGAAAGAAGCCGCGGAGTATCTGCTCAGATGTCAAAAGGAGTTGAATTCCTTCTCAAGAAAAACAAGATTACACTGATTCATGGTGAGGCTACCCTTCAAAAGGATAAGGTAGTGAAAGTAAATAATTCAGGAGAGATAACTACTTATACTGCTGACCATATTATCCTTGCAGTGGGCTCACGTGCTAATTCACTTCCTTTTGCCCCTATCGATGGCGAAAGGATTATCTCATACCGTCAGGCGCTTATACCTGATAAATTACCCAAAAGTCTGGCAGTTATCGGATCAGGTGCTATCGGAAGCGAATTTGCATATTTCTACCGTTCAATGGGTGTAGAGAATGTCTACCTTATAGAATATGTTGACAGAATCCTTCCTTTGGAGGATGACGATGTGAGTGCTCAGATAAGCCGCTCATTCAGAAAGGCTGGAATCAAGGTGATGGTTTCCGCTCAGGTCAAGGGTGTGGATACTACCGGTGAGCTTTGCAAACTTACAGTGGTAACCAAGAAAGGAGAGGAGATTATCGAAGCTGAAACTGTTCTCTCTGCTGTCGGAGTAATTCCTAATACAGACTATATAGGACTTGAAGAACTCGGTGTCGAAATGGTAAGGGGTAAGATCAAAGTCGACCAGTACTATAGAACCAATGTAGAAGGCATTTATGCAATTGGTGACATTATCCCCACTCCTGCACTTGCGCATGTTGCCTCTGCAGAGGGAATCTGCTGTGTAGAAGCAATCTGTGGCCTCAATCCGGCTCCCATCAGATATGACAATATTCCCGGTTGTACCTACATCTCTCCTGAAGTTGCTTCAGTCGGCCTGACAGAGAGAGCATGCAAGGAAAAGGGAATCGAATACAAAGTCGGCAAGTTTTTCTTCTTGGCTTCAGGCAAGGCTACTGCAGCAGGAGAAAAGGATGGTTTCGTTAAACTTATCGTAAGTGCACAGGATGATACCATCCTCGGAGCTCATCTTTGCGGAGCAAATGTTACTGAGATGATTTCAGGAATCGTTGCGGGCAGGAATATCGGAATCAAAGCCAAGGATCTTATCCACTCAGTACATCCCCATCCTACAATGAGCGAGGCAATCATGGAGGCTGCTGCAGCCGCACATTCAGAAGCAATTCATCAGTAATAACATATCAAAACATATTATTATGGCATACGGAAACAAAACAGAAGCTACAGCTCCCTCAAACGATATCTGCCGCATATCCAAAGGTACTTCCATTAACGGTATCGTGACATCTACTTCAGATATCAGAATTGACGGTTCATTTGAAGGAACATTATACACCAAGGGTAAACTTGTAGTTGGAGATCTCTCTACCATCAAAGGTAAGATTTTCTGCAACTCATGTGATCTTTGGGGCTGTGTAGACGGTGAAATTTATGTTGAGGATATAATCAACCTTAAGTCTAATTCAAGCTTCTCAGGAGCATTGAAGGCTCCCAAGGTTGGAATAGAAGTCGGTGCAATCTTCAACGGACAGTGCAATATCATTACCAAAGAGGCTTACACAAAGTATCTCAATGATACAGTGACACTTCCTAAAGAATCAGCAGAACATCCCAAGGGTAAAGAAGATAAAAAATAGTTTATATAATGGCTTTTTTCTGGAATAAAAAGAAGACAAAAGAGGAAAGTGACAAGGAGAAGGAATCTCTTGATAGCGGTCTTGGCAAAACCAAACGCAGTTTCTTTGAAAAGATTCAAAGAGCCATCGCAGGCAAGACCACAATCGACGATGATGTACTTGATGGCATAGAGGAGGCCCTTGTCGCTTCTGATATAGGAGTTGATACGACTCTTAAGATCATTGACCTGCTTGAAGAGAGGGTAGCGAGGGACAAATATATGAATACCTCGGAACTCCACAGAATCCTTAAGGAGGAGATGGTAAAACTTCTTGATATTAAGGATGATGATAATCGTGATATCCCCGTCTTTGATTTTTCACATAAGCCTTATGTAATCCTTGTGGTGGGTGTCAATGGTGTGGGTAAGACCACTACTATTGGAAAACTTGCTGCCAATCTCAAGGCAGCCGGCAAGAGTGTCATGCTTGGTGCTGCAGATACGTTCAGGGCAGCAGCTGTAGACCAGCTGGTAATTTGGAGCGAAAGGGCAGGGGTGCCTATTGTCAAACAGGCAATGGGTGCAGATCCCGCTTCTGTCGCATTTGATACTGTAAAATCTGCACTTGCCCAGAATATAGATGTTGTTCTGATTGACACGGCAGGTAGACTCCACAACAAAATAAACCTGATGAACGAACTTACCAAGATCAGGAATGTGGTGCGTAAGGTAATCCCAGATGCACCTCATGAGGTCCTTTTGGTGCTGGATGGTTCGACCGGTCAGAACGCATTTGTACAGGCAAAGGAATTTACAAAGGCTACAGATGTAACGGCGATGGCTGTCACAAAGCTGGATGGAACTGCCAAAGGTGGTGTGGTTCTCGGCATTGCAGATCAGTTTCGCATTCCCGTAAAGTTTATCGGTGTAGGAGAAAAAATTGAGGATCTTCAGATTTTTGACAAGAAAAAATTTGTAGATTCATTGTTTGATGAATAACCAGTTTACTAGACAATATGAATATTTCATATAATTGGTTGAAAGATTATGTCTCTTTTGACCTCTCTCCTGAAAAGGTAGCAGAAATTCTGACCTTTACAGGACTTGAAGTAGAGGAAATCTCTACTGTTGAAGATATACCGGGTGGACTTGCCGGTGTAGTGGTCGCTTATGTACTTGAATGTGTAGACCATCCCGACTCAGACCATCTTCATATCACAACTCTCTCTGTCGGAGAGGACAAGGAAACACTGCAGGTAGTGTGCGGAGCTCCAAATGTCGCTAAGGGTCAGAAGGTACTTCTGGCAACTATCGGAACATCCCTTCCTACTCCTGACGGGGGTACATTTAAAATCAAAAAATCAAAAATCAGGGGAGTAGAATCATTCGGTATGATCTGCGCAGAGGATGAACTGGGACTGGGAACCAGTCATGACGGAATCATGGTTCTCGATCAGAATGCTATTCCAGGAACGCCAGCTGCACAGTATCTAGGTCTCTCATCAGATACTGTCTTCACTATTGGTCTTACACCCAATAGGGTAGATGGTGCGTCACATATCGGTGTCGCAAGGGATCTTTCGGCTTACCTTCGTCTGAATAACCTCGGAGGGGAACCTTCAAGACCTGATGTGAGCACTTTCAAGAAAGGTGATGGAGATGCAATTAAGGTAGATGTACTTGATACTAAGGGAGCTCCGAGATATATGGGTATTACCCTTGAGAATGTCAAGGTAGGCCCTTCACCATCTTGGCTGCAGAAAAGACTCAATGCTATAGGTCTTCGTCCTATTAATAACATAGTCGACATCACGAACTATGTCCTTTACGAGGTGGGACAGCCTCTCCATGCATTCGATGCAGATAAGATCATCGGTGGAAAAGTGGTGGTCAAGTGTGCTCATGAAGGGGAGAAATTCGTTACCCTTGACGCTGTGGAACGTACTCTTTCAAGTGAAGACCTGATGATTTGCAACACCGAAAAGCCTATGTGTATAGCCGGTGTATTCGGCGGTCAGGAGTCCGGTATTACTGAAAATACTACAAGAGTCTTCCTTGAGAGTGCATATTTCAATCCTACTTATATCAGAAGGACATCTAAACGACACGGTCTCAAGACTGATGCGTCATTCAGATATGAAAGGGGAACTGATCCTCAAATAATCCCGTATGCCGCATACAGAGCTGCCCTTCTGATGCAGGAAATTGCCGGCGCAAAAGTGGTAGGTGAACCATTTGAAGTTTACCCTCAGCCATGTACTGAAAAGATTGTAGAGATTAACTTCGATCGTATGGATTCTCTGGTCGGAAAGAGACTCGGAGGAGACACAATTGTCCGTATTCTTGAACTTCTTGAGTTCGGAATTCTTGAAAGGAATGAATCTGGAGCAAGGATTTCCGTACCGTCATACAGGGTGGATGTCTACAGAGAGTGTGATGTCGTTGAAGAGGTACTCAGAATCTACGGTTATAACAATATTGAGATTCCGGAAAAGGTCAACTCCTCATATAACCATTCAGAATCTCCTGACTCTGAGCTGATAAGGAACAAAATTTCTGATGTGCTGGCCTCCAACGGATTCAATGAGTGTATGAACAACTCTCTCACCAAGGCAGATTACTATGAGAATCTGGTTACATATCCTAAGGCTGCGCTCCCTATAGTCATTAACCCTCTGAGCTCTGATTTGAATGCCATGAGGCAGACTCTTCTTTTCAGCGGTCTTGAGGTAATCGCGTATAATCTTAACCGCCAGATTCCTTCAATGAAACTCTTTGAAATGGGTAATGTTTACTCTTATAATCCTGCAGAGGGTGCAGAGAATCCTGTTGGAGATCTCAGGTCTTACTCAGAACAGATGCACTTGTCTCTCTTTATTGCAGGAAAACCTACCCATTATTGGAACAATACTACCAAAGGGGGCAACTTCTTCACTCTGAAGGGATATGTTGAAATGTTACTCAGAAAACTCGGTATTGATATCTACTCTCTGGAAGTGGCAGAGGCTCCATCTGATCTTTTCAGCGAAGGTATTACTCTCTCCCTTAGAGGCAAACAGATAGCTATGCTGGGGCAGGTGAGCAGGAAACTCACATCAGGATTTGATATAAAGATCCCTGTCTTTGCAGCAGAACTTGACTGGAGCTCGATTGTCAAGATCTTCAGTAGACATAAGGTTCTCTATAAGGAACTTCCCAAATTCCCTGAAGTCAAGCGAGACCTTGCACTTATGATTGACGAAAGTGTATCATACTCAGCTATCAGAAAAGCAGCATTAACTGCTGAAAAGAAAATTTTGAAGAGTGTCGTACTTTTCGATGTGTATAGAGGTGACAAGATTCCTGCCGGCAAGAAACAATATGCTATTAGCTTTGTTCTGCAGGATAGTGAAAAGACTCTGACAGACCAGTATGTTGAAAATACGATGTCAAAAATCCTTTCCGCTATCACAAAAGAGACAGGAGCTGCTTTAAGATAAAGTTTTATATACGTAAAAAAAGAGAGGCTTCCCTTCTCAAAGCCTCTCTTTTTTATTAGTACGCCCAGCATGGGCATGCTCTAACGGGTGAAAGTCCCGAATGCGCCCTAATGACGGGAAGCATATAGCCAAGGGCAAGGGTGTCCATCGTGAGGTGGAATCTGAAGGAAGCCGGCGGCAAAAGTCTGGCCTGACGGACAGAAATCGCATATAAGGCCTACATGTAGGGTAAGACTGCTAATGAAGTCAAAGCCCGATAGTCATTCGGAATACATGTGGGTAAATGCGGCAGGCATAAAGCTGAAAGAGCATGTTCTTATCTGGGGAGGTCTCGCAGACGAGCCAAGAGGTAAGTAGTAACAACGAACTGCGAGAAGTCAGCCGAAGCCATAGTACCCGGGGAAAAAAAATCGGCACGTTCGGGGAAGGGCAGAACCATATATAAACAAGTGCCGTGAATGACAACCCTATGACGGAAGAAATGCAGAAAACGAAGGGCTACCTGCAAAGGGATAGGACGGAATCCGAAGAGTATGCAGGAGTGCAGACCGTAATAGGCATATCACATGAATCACTTGTGGAAGTGAACTTGAGTAGTGAGATGCTGTTGGAAACGATAATGTCCCGTGGGAACATGAACGCTGCCTATAAGCGCGTCATGTCCAACAAGGGCAGTGGCGGTGTCGATAACATGGGATTGGAGGACCTCCTCCCGTATCTCAAAAGCCATGGAGAAGAACTGACGGCATCAATCCTAAACGGACGTTACAAGCCGAATCCCGTCCGCAGAGTAGAGATACCCAAGGACAACGGCAAGA
This sequence comes from Bacteroidales bacterium, assembly GCA_029010575.1. Lineage (GTDB taxonomy): Bacteria > Bacteroidota > Bacteroidia > Bacteroidales > UBA932 > Coprenecus. The sequence goes on from JAQXKS010000033.1 coordinate 45,951, forward strand.
AACGTCAGCTCGGCATACCGACCTTGGTTGACCGAGTAATCCAACAATCCTTATCGCAGGTATTGTCTTCAATCTATGAACCGAAGTTCAGCGCGAGCAGTTACGGCTTCCGTCCTAACCGCTCCGCACATGATGCGTTGCTTCGTTCAAATGCACTCGTCAACCAAGGTTATACATATTGTGTTGACCTTGATTTGGAAAAGTTCTTCGATACCGTAAACCACAGCTTCCTATTGCGCCTGCTATCCTTTACAATCAAGGACGGCAGAGTGATATCGCTGATACACAAGTATCTAAAAGCGGGAGTTATGGTCAATGGTGTCGTGCAGGAGAGCAATGTTGGTACACCGCAAGGCGGTCCGCTCAGTCCGCTTCTTAGTAACATAGTTCTCAACGAACTCGACAAGGAGTTGGAGAAACGCGGACATCCTTTTGTGCGATATGCTGATGATTGTGTAATCTTCTGCAAGACCCCGAGAGCGGCTGAACGTGTCAAGGAGAGCATCACTAACTTCATAGAGAAGAAGCTCCACCTTAAAGTTAATCGCGAAAAGACCGTAGCATGCAGTGCGAGGGATATAAAGTTCCTCGGACACTCGTTCTATGTGGCTTCTGGCGGTGTTTGAAGGCTTCGCATCCATGCGAAGTCGCTTGCCAAGTTCAAAGCCAAACTGAAACAGCTTACGTCAAGGAGTAACGGTATGGGTTATGAACGACGCAAGGAGGTGTTGCATAACGCAATACGTGGCTGGGTCAACTACTTCAAATATGCATATGCCAAGACACATCTGCAAGCCATGGATGAATGGCTTCGTTGTCGCATACGTATGTGTATATGGAAGAGTTGGAAACTCCCGCGAACACGCGTACGCAACCTCATCAAATGTGGAATACCGCAATGGCGTGCATATCAATGGGGCAATGCGAGTAAGGG
>JAQXKS010000034.1 GCA_029010575.1 Bacteroidales bacterium
GTGTTCTGCATTATGGAACCAACATTCGCCTACTACTGTAATATTGGGATACTCATTGATTATTCCTGCTGTCCATGCCGCAATATCTTCTTTAGCGGTATAGGGGAATGTATCCACTCTGACTCCGTCAAGGTCTGCATACTCTATCCACCATACTGCCATCTGGATATAATATTGGAGACAATAGGGATTGGACAGATCCATATCAGGCATTGTCTTGTCAAACCATCCCGTCACGCAATCGTATGTATCGAGCTTGCTGGCATGTGGATCGGAGTGTACAGACATCGCATAGTTGGAACGTGTAAATTTATCCTTGACATGAATCCAATTTTCGAAAGGCAGGTCGTTATACCACCAATGTGCAGTACCGCTGTGGTTGGGGACAATATCCTGGATAAACTTAATTCCTTTGGCATGTGCCTTTGCTACCAGCTCCTTGTAGAGTTCGTTTGTTCCATATCTGGGATCGACCAGATAGTAATCCGAGCATGCATATCCGTGATATGAGAAGACAGGTTCATTGTCAAGCATTATCGGGGTAGGCCAGATAGCTGTGATACCCAGATCTGCCAGATAGTCAAGATGGTCCATAATACCCTGCAGGTCCCCTCCGTGACGTGCATCAGGGTTTTTGCGGTCAGCCTTCTCGGCTGTCAGTTTTGTCTTGTCATTAGATGGATCTCCATTGGCAAAACGGTCAGGCATGATAAGATAGACGACATCCTCAGGTCCGAAACCCTCTCTGGTGCGCGAGCCTTCCCTTCTGGAGCAGAGTCTATATTCGAAAGCAGACTGTTTTCCGTCCTTTTCAATAGCAAATTTGTAGAGTCCGGGGGTGATATCATCAGCAAATATCAAATCCACAAAGAGATAGTTCGGGCTTTGGGCATTGTGGATTTCTTTGATGGTAATAAGTGGCGAATCCACTGTTACATTGCTGCCGATAATGTTTTCACCGTAAATCATAAGTGTCAGAGGTGTCTGCATTCCTGTCCACCACATAGGGGGTTCCACTCTAAGCGGAGCAGCATTGCTAATAAGAGTTCCTGTAGCAAGTCCCATCGAGACGAGAATTGTCTTAAAAAACGATCTTATATCCATATCCTTCGAGGTTATAGCTCAGACCCTCTATCTGTACCGTTACAGGTTCGGAGCTGAAGTTGAAAATTGCTGTAAATGAATCAATATTGTTACTTCTTCTGAAAGCCAGAACATTTTCGTTGTCAGCTTCAAGAATCTTTATGGGCGCACCTGCAGCAGGAGCATACATTGCAGGATGGGCATCCCTCATTGCAATCAGATTATTGTAAAACAGTGAATAGTTTTCAGGATCTTCCCAATTGACAGTATCCTTGATGAAGAACTCTAACCTCTTGGAAAGACCGACCTCCTGACCGGTATAGATCAGAGGCATGCCCGGAAGGACAAAACTGAGTACAGCCATCTGTTTGACAGCACCTCCCAATCTTTCGAATTCTGTACCGTTCCATGAGTTTTCATCGTGGTTGGTTATGAAATTGAGCTGAATGGCATCGGCAGGAAATCTCTCGGCATGGTCATTGAGCAGAGCCTTGAAACCAGCAACATCCATTTCACCTTTGGCCAATTTGTTCATTGCGTGATGTGTTTCCCAACCATAGTAGGCATCGAATGCATCAATGACCAGAGCCGGATCTTCAGCCTCGGCAAGGAAGAACAGATCCTCCCTTATCTCCCTCAGACGGGCAAATGCCTCATCCCAGAAATCCACAGGAACACCCCATGCCACATCGCACCTGTAACCGTCGATTCCATACTCTTCGATCCAGAACTTCAAGGCATCGTGCATTCCCTCTCTCATCTGAGGATTATCGAAGTTCAAATCAGCTACATCTGACCATTCATAGGGTGCGATGATTTCACCATTATCATCGTAGTTATACCAATCGGGATGCTCGGTAACCCAATTGTGGTCTCTTGAAGTATGGTTGGCAACCCAGTCGAGAATGACCTTCATTCCATAAGAATGAGCCTTCTCTACTACTCTCCTGAAATCTTCAAGATCTCCGAATTCGGGATTGATATCCTTGTAGTCTCTGACAGAGTAATAGCTTCCGAGTTCTCCCTTCCTCTCCACTACTCCTATAGGGTGAACCGGCATAAACCATAGAATATCGACGCCCAGATTATGCAATCTGTCAATATGTGTCTCGAACTCGCGCAACGAACTTCCCGGGGTATATTGCCTGAGGTTGACCTCGTACAATACAGCATCCTTTACCCAATCAGCATGGCAGACATTAGTCTTGGGGGCTTTGTTCGCTGAACATGAAAATAGCAGAAATGTTAATATTGCAATAAATGCAACCTTTAATGTAAAGAGGTGTTTCATAGATATTAGTTTTAACTATTTGTCTTCACTGAAAATTGTAATGGAGCCAAGGGGATCAAGCTGAAGAACCATCTTCGAGTTTCCCTGATATTCTAGTCCGAAGGGCAGTTCTATTAGTTTATCCACCTGTCTTTCCGATTTGTTAAGGGCTGTTATCACATACTCACCCATATAGATACGCATATAGATCAGCAGGTCGGCATCACTGTAGAGTTCATACAAATCTCCGTAGATCAAAGGCATGGAAGCAGCACGTCTGTGGGCCAGGAAAGAGACACTCTCCACTACCCTCTTTTCTGCAGCACATCTTGGTTCGAACTGCGCCTGACGACGATTGTCCGGATCATTTCCTCCTGGCTGTCCATATTCATCACCCATATAGATACAAGGTATTCCAGGAAGGGTAAAGTTCATTGTATGAAGCATTATCAGCTTGTCAAAGGCTGTAGAGTCGGTAACTCCTATCTTCCTCTTCCATCCAGCAAGTTTGGTATCTTCTCCGGGAATCAAGTCCCCTCCTGCAAGAGAGACGAAACGAGGTCTGTCATGGTTGCCTGAGATAATTCCCATAAGGTTATGGTAGCCATATGTATTGAGACTGCTGCTGATAGTATTTGACAGATTGACGAATGAGCCTTTGGGAGATGTCACCTCTCCTACAAACGAATCATAGAGGTTAAAGTCAAACTGACAGCTTAACATGCCCGATTTCACATAAGAGGAAATCAGCTCGGGAGAGCCGTATGTCTCGCCGATCTGGAAAAGACGCTTTTCAGGGAGTCTCGAGAGCATCTTTCCGGTGAGCTTTCTCCAGAAGACTTCAGGAATATGTTTTGTAGCATCGTGACGTATTCCGTCAAAGTCAAATTTTTCTACCCAAACCATAGCAGAGTCCGTCATAGGTTCATTAACCTCTTCCCTTTCAAGGTCAAGAGTAGGGATATGCTTGTCGAACCATGTAGTGAGACGGAACTCGTCCCAAAGTTCGAAATTGGGGCGTCCGTCTGGTGTGACTGCAGGTGTAACCCAGTCGGGATGTTCGCGATATACAGCGCTTTCGAGATGGACATGGTTGGCCACATAGTCGAGAATGATACTCTTGTCGGCATTATGAACATCGGTGATAAGCTTATGCAGCTCTTCCTCTGTTGCAAAACGGGGATCAATGGTGGTCTGTGTCACAGGCCAGTATCCATGGTATCCGCTGAACTTGGTATAAGGGTCTTTGTTCAGGCCCCATGCAGTGTAGGGATTACATGAGATAGGTGAAATCCATATAGTATTCATTCCCAATCTGTCAAAATAGCCATCAAGAAGCTTTTGATCAATTCCGGCAATATCCCCTCCGAAATAGTCAACCTTTGGAAGCACATCCTTTGATGCTATTTTCCAGTCATTTGTAGGATTTCCATTCCAGAATCTGTCTATCATTATCTGATACATCATCCATGTATGGTAATCATCCCTTCCAAGGAGAGAAGCATCATTGATGACCCTGCCTTTAAGGAGTGGAATAAGAATATCGTTGCTGCATCCGACATTATTATAAGAGTAGATGCGGATATACGACTTCTCCATCTCCTTTGCATACGAGGGAATCTTAACGAGAAATTCTCCATCCCCCTTGCGTACAATAGAAGAGGGATCGACAGGTGAATTCTGCCAAAGGACAACATAATTTGCAGGAATATTTTCAGCCTTTACAAGTACCACCTTTCCATTGTTCAGACTCTTGACAGTGGCCAGTGCAGGAGCCCCTTTCCCTTTGGAGACAATATTCTTCATAACGATGGTTCCCTTGCCAGACTCTCCTGACACTTCGAGAAGGGAGATCTTTCTGGTAGAAGGGGTAGAGATAGCAAGTATAGTATCCATATCGCACTTCGAAAGATTTACTATCTTGAAATCCTCAGATTTTACACTCTCAACATTTCCAATCATGGGAAAGTAGTCCCTTATGATGACCAGAGTGGAATCCCCGGTGACATTACAGGGGATGGCTACATCCGACCTTACATCGAAGAAATTGTCAGGCCTATCAGTTACAGAGCAGGATGCTACTATCCAAAGTGCAACTGCCACAAGAAAAAGTTCTATCCTTTTCATAGTTATCATTATTTTTTCAATTCGAATACAACAGAAGAGTAGCCTCCCATCATCAGACGGGTTTCATTTCCCTTCTTGATAGAGATATCTCCCTGAAGTGCAATGGCATTGAGAACATCATCCCTAAGCAGGAATGAGATGTTATCTTGTGCAAAATTATGGAGCACGAGAAGCTTTTCATCTTCATAAACCATATACCATGCACACAGTGAGGGGATGGATGTCACGGTTTCATTATACACATCGTGCCTTACCATCTGACCACGGGCCAGTGCAGGATAAGAGTTTCTGGCCCTTGCAAAAGATTTGTATGTATCGAATACCCTCTTGGCCTGGTCTGAAGGAGATGCTATGCTGCCGACTTTGGCTGAGAGTCCATTGTCAATCTTATCGGTATACGAGGTAGTGTATGTATCTCCCCATAACATAGGCTGGCGCACATACTCGTCTCCACCAGCTTTGGTTCCGGAATAACCTAACTCCTCTCCATAATAGATATATGGATTGCCTGAAGAGGTAAGGAGAACAGCTCCCGCAAGTGCCATCTTATTATACGATTCGCCAAGCACGCTTCCAGCTCTGTCTTCATCATGATTGGAGAGTTTTAGAGCATCGATGTAATCGGCACGATAAGATTTATACTCCTCTTTATACGATAAGATGGTCTTGACGAACTTGTTTCCAACTTCGTTGTTGATAGCATCGCTCAGCCTCCACCAGAAAGCAAAGTCAAAGAGTGCAGGGAGTCCTTTGTAGTAAGGAGCCGCATCACTATGGTCAGAAAAGACCTCTCCTACCATATAGAACGGTTCTTCGGAGTTATAGTAACCGGCTACTTCTTTGTAGAATTTGTCCAAGAAAATTGGATTCTCGTCACTCCTTTCATTGTGATAGATATGTTTTACGGCATCAAGTCTCATACCGTCAATCCCGGCATCCACCCACTTTTTGGCGCACTCTGTAACAGCCTTGAATGCACCGGACTTTTCAGCCTCTTCCGCCTTTCCATAATTCAGGTCTGCAAACCAATTAGTCCAGAAATGAGAATGGAAATATTCGCTTCCCGGCATCCTAATATCGTAAACTGCGTCATTGTTCGAAGAGTTATATAGGACAAAAGGGACACCATATTCTATCATCGAGTTTTCAAGGTTGCCTGCTCCATACTTGGTGCCGGCTGTCCACTCTACAGCAGTCTTGATAAGGAATCCCCAAGAAGAGGAGAAACTTACATTCAACTGGTAAATACCGTTACCCTTATCGTAAAACTTCTTGAGCTGACCATCCCCGAAGTATATATATTTTGCATTGTTTTCTGACTCGTCCGGATTATCTTCATCGACAGTATCTGCAGTAGTGACGGTAACAGTAGGTTTTGAAGAGTCACTCCAGTCAAGCGTAAAGGATAGATTTACACTCTCCGTTGTGGAGGTGGCAAACCACTGGCCTTGATCATAGCCTCCACTACCCTCAGTGGCAATCATATCAATCTTTCCGGCTGCAATATCCGCCTGAGGATTTTCCGAGAAAATATAGAAATTCCTATAAGGACTGTCTTTTGAAGATGAAGCATCTTTGAACCAGGGGTGCTCCCTCCCTGTATGATTCAGAACATAGTCTATGTAGACTTTTATGTTGCGGCTGTGTGCCTGATTCACGAACTCTCTGAAATCTTCAAATGTTCCAAAGTCAGGATTTACTTCGCCATAGTCCAGAACATCATAGCCGTGATATGACATTGCGGGATGGATGGGGGATAGCCACAATGATGTAACCCCCAGAGAATCGAGATAGTCCAATTTCTCGGTCAGACCCTTCAAATCTCCGGTACCATCTCCATCGGAGTCCGCAAATGAATAAATTAGCAGTTGGTATGATATATCAGCCTGTTTATTACCGTCCCAAGCCTTTGGGGATGCTACTAGTCTGACATATTCTGAGTTACCGGAACCTGTGTCGGTGTCATTATTACCAGGAATATCCTTTTTACAGCTAAAAAGGGATAGAGACAAAACCAAAAGTAAAAATAAGCGATATATCTTTTTCATTTTGTTTTAATTATAAAGGTCGGTGCAGGGGACAAATCCGACACCGACCTTAAATGAATTATTCAGCAACTGAAATTGTAAATGTCAAGTCAGTAGCATTGAAGAGAACATCATACAGTCCTGATGCTCCTTCCAGAACCATGTTGCTTCCGCTTGCCTCAAGTGAGAATGTACCAATCTGAGCAGCACCACCATAGTTCTGATCCCAGTCGGCCTGATATCTGAGTTTGAATTCGCCAGAAAGGTCAATTCCTTTGGCAATCCAGTTTCCATCTGCATCAAGATAGAGAGGAACATCATAATCCCAGCTGAGACCGGAGAGTGATCCTGTAAGGCCCCAACCCAGTAGGTAGAGAGACTCGTTGTTGGAATCGTAAACGACTGAAGCTTTACCTGCTACAGCAACAATATTCTGTCCGTCTGCAACAGCTCCCTTAGGAGTACCTTCCTCCAGACTTTCATCTGCATTGGCAAGACCTCTATTGTCAGGCCAGTCATTGTTGAATCTGATCTTGAAGTTGTCTCCTTCTGCAAATTCAATGGGAGAGCTAACCCAGATACCTGCAGAAACCTCTTTCATATAGAAATCCTTGTCCCAAGATGTGCCTGCTACACTTCCGATGATAGACCATGCATTTTCTACCTTCGGATCTTCAGGATCTTCAGGGTCTTCAGGGTCTTCAGGGTCTTCTCCTCCTCCTAAATCTACTCCATAATCATCAGCGCTGATTTTGTATGTTACAGCATCAATATCGTTAAGATCCAAGTAAATTCTATACTTACCGGCAGGAAGTGAAATATTGCCTGCACCAAGTGCACCATCAACACCCCAATTGGTTCCCCAATCAGCATCGAGACGGAACTTGAATTCTGTAGCATCTGCTGCTTCAACGTCTGCATAGAAGAGCTGTTTTGCAGGATAGTACTCCATTACGACATCGTTGTCCCAGTCACCATTGAGACCAATCACACCGACCTGATCGAAACTCTTCTTGAAAGTAAGTACCAAAGTAGAGTTATTGAACTGGAAGTTGTAGAATCTGTGTTGGTTATAACCTGTGATATTCTTTGAACCACCGTCATTGATAAGCTGGAGTTCACCCGCTTCGATATCTGATATCTCTTCTGCAAGGCCCCAGTTTCC
>JAQXKS010000035.1 GCA_029010575.1 Bacteroidales bacterium
ACCACAACGATAACCAATGTGGTAGCAATCACGGAAATCCACACCTCGTTGGTCGCATAAATCGCAGCCTCTCGCGGAGATGAACCGCGTTCTATATGCTTGTCAATGTTTTCGAGAACTACGATAGCATCATCCACCACCATACCAATCGCTACGGAGAGGGAAGAGAGAGAGATGATATTCAACGAACTACCACTGAGCATCAGATAGATGAATGCTACTACGAGAGATATAGGAATAGTAAGACCGATGATGATAGTAGCTCTCCACTTACCCAAAAAGACAAGCACTACGAGCACCACGAACACCAATGCATAGAGAATAGACTCTTCAAGGGAGTTGATAGCATTCTTGATCTCTTCGGAAGAATCGTAGATAGGTTCGATTTTAACGTCTGAAGGAAGGGTTTCACTGATTCTTCCGAGTTCTTCACGCAAGTCATTACATACCTGTACGGTATTGGCTCCGGTCTGCTTGGTCACTATAAGCCTTACACTTTCACGTCCGTTTGTTTTTTCATCGAGGGAGAGGTCACGGATGGTATCCTTTACAGTGGCAAGGTCCTTTACAAATATCTTTTTGCCTGCAGGTGTAGTCTTGACTACGATATTCTTGATTTCGTCACTCTCAACATATTCACTTCTTACCTGAAGGTTATACTGTTCCTTTTCCATCTTGACGATTCCGGAAGAGAGGTTCAGGTTGTTTGCAGAGATTGCCTGACCGACTGTCTCAAGTGGAATACCGTATGAGTCGAGTTTTTCCTGATTGATGTTTACATAAATATACCTTTCAGGTGTACCTGCCAGCGAGAGGTTTCCGATTCCGTTAATCCTGTTGAGCTGTGGAATCACCTCGTCATTGAGCAGCTTATCCAGACCTGAGTAAGTTTCATCTGCAGTAATCGAGTACTGGCAGATAGGCATTGCACTTGAACTAAACTTGAAGATAAACGGGGTCATACATCCGTCCGGGAGGTTATCCTTGAGCATATCGATGCTTGAACGGATATCGTTGATTACCTCATCCATATTGATTCCCCACTCCATCTCAAGTGTAACCACAGACATGTTGTCCTTGGATTTGGAAGTGATCTCCTTCAGATTATCAGTTGAGTTGAGACCATTTTCAATAAGTTTGGTTACATTCGTTTCGACCTGTGAAGCACTTGCACCGGGGTAGGTAGTTAGCACGGTCACATAAGGAGGTTCCATCTCGGGGAACTGGTCAATCGGGAGCTTCAGAAAAGAGAAGATACCGATGATAATAACGGCTATGAAAATCAGTATAGTCGTTACCGGCTTGTTAATAGCGCTTTTGTATATACTCATTTTATACTACTTTACAATATTCAACTTTACACCGTCAACGAGCCTTTCCTGACCCGATGTAATTATTTCATCACCCTCCTTAAGGGTGCCGGGAAGTATCTCTACATATTCATCAAAACGGTCTCCGAGTTTGACAAAAACCCTCTTTGCCACTTTGTTGTCATTTACATAAACATACCTTTCATTGGAACCGATAAGACGGATAACAGACTGATAAGGTACTACGAGAATCTCTTCACTACCCATATCGAGTGTTGCGTTGGCATACATGCCCGGACGAAGTTCTTCTGTGGTATTGTTAACCTTGATTCTGACAGTAAAGGTGTGTGATGCAGCATCCACTGTAGGGAAAACTGTCTCTACCACAGCAGGAAATTCCTTGTCGGGATAAATAGGAGATTTAAGAACCACCTTCATGCCCTTCTTCACTTTGGGGAAGAACGATTCCGGAACATTGACCAATGACTTGAGCTCTTTGATCTTTGTGAGTTCGAGGATAGGCTGACCTGAATAGAGCTCTCCGTCTTCGTAGTTTCTTGCAGAAATCACTCCGTCAAAGGGTGCTGTCACAATTGTATTCTGCTCGAGGAACCTGAGAGACTCTTCTGTCTGATCATAACTGAGCTTTGTCTGGTCGTAAACCTGTTGTGAGATAGCTTCACTCTTTCTGAGCTCTTCCACACGATTCATTTCAATCGATAGATTGGCAAATGTCAAACGGGTGTTGTTGAGTTGGTTCTGATTCATTCTCACAAGGGTATCTCCCTTTTTCACTCTGTCCCCCTCGCGCACATAGATATGTTCTATATTACCTGTTACTGAAGGCGCTACAGACATTCTGTCATACCCCTGAAGAGAGGCAGTCAGGTCAATGTTTCTGGTCATCATCTGTTTTGCGACCAGTGAACTTTTTACCTTTTCAATCCTTTCTTTATTCTCAGTTCCTTGATTTGACGGACCGGAACAGCTTGCCATAAGCAAAGATGCAATTCCTATTGCAAAAAGACTTTTTAGTTTCATATATTTATATCGTTATTTTTCGTAGATATTCCTGTTCAAAAGTTTTTCTAGTTCTATCTGGGCATTCACAAATTCAAGTGCAGCCTGAATATATGAGTTCTGTGCCATGATGAGTGACGAGGTAGAGTTGGTCACGTCGATACTTGAAGCGCGTCCGAACTCATATTTCTTGCTGATATTGTCAAATACACTCTGTGAAACCTCTATGTTCTTTTTTTGTGTTTCGAGCTTTTCGTAGGCTGAGGTCAGATTGTACCTAAGCTGGCGATGCTGGATAAAGAGAGACCTCTCTGTCTCCTCAAGGGTATTGAGAGACTTTTTGTACTCAAGTTTTGCTTTTCTGAAAGTTTCCAGATTCTTACCGCTCGAGAAGATAGGAAGAGAGAGCTTTATGGCAATCATGTTAGGAGGTGTCATATTCATTGTCATCTCATTGGAGAAGTAGTGTTTTGAGCTGTACTGATAGGCAAAAGACATTGTAGGTCCCCATGCCCATCCTGCCAGATTCTTCTGCTGTTTGGTCAGTTCCGTATTCTGGATAGCGAGCTGGTATGAGAGATTGTTCTCAGGTATGAGCGTTTCATTCAAAAGTTTGAGTGTACCTTCTACATCAAATATCTCATCGAGTGTCTGAGTCAGCACAATCTCCTTGTCGAAGGAGATGTTCATTGCCAGACGCATAGAGTTGTAAACCATTTCCAGAGATCTTGCTGTTGATGAGATGGTGTTCTGCATAGTTGCAAGCTGAACCAGTATCTGGTCGGCATCCACCTTTTCTGTAATACCCACCTCAACGGATTTCATTGAGAACTGGTGAAGTTTTTCAAGGGTAACATAGTTCTCCTTAAGGAGATCAAGAGTCTGTTCACTAATCAGGGCCGAGAAATAGAGAAGTTTGACTTGTTCCAGAATCTGCTGTTCGCTCAGCTTGGTCTGAATGTCTGACATCTTCATACTTACAGTTCCCATGAGAGCATTGACCACCTGGGCTCCACTCAATGCCACAGCTGCGGTAACTCCGAAAGTGCCGGATGCCGGCATGGCAATCTTCATTCCTGCCATATTCATTTCATAACCAAGCATATCTGAGTAGTCGTATCCAAGACTCACTTGGGGCAGCATTGACGCTATTGCGGCCCAGCGTGAAGCTTCGGCCTGTCTCTCGGACAGAGATGAGTTCTTCATCGTGACACTATGCTCAATGGCATACTGCTGAGCCTTTGACAAAGAAAAGTAGAGAGTCGTGGAATCGGAGCCGTCAGGGGACGACTGTGCTGACAAAACACCCCACGAGAGTGTAAAGATTGTCAGAATTGCAATTATTCTCTTCATTTTATGATTTTAATTATTTGTTTTTCCTTTAAATAATGGTCTATCATCTCTACACCTTTAGCAGTAGAGATTCCTCTTAGATAGAGGAGCATTCCGCGTTTAATTACAAAACTTTTGTTGACTTCCATGAAGTTGTAGTTTATTACATCCTCGACAGCCTTGGCGATAGACATGAAAAGTATTGTAAAACTGGGTACATCGATTCCATCAAGGAAGAAACCCTCTTCCTGCCCCTTCTCTACAAGGGTCTTTATGTTCAAATACTGCTTCTGCCTTATCTCCTCTATAGCCTGCCTATAGACATCGGGATAATACTTCTTTACCTCAGCGAGAAAGCGGAAATGAACTGTAATCATCTTTTCGTTTCCCTGATCTATTATCTTGAGGAAGACTCCGAGAACTCCTGTCTCGGGATCGTACAGTTCTTTAGTCATATTCGACTTGATTCCCTCATGGAAAGACATGGATTCCAAAAGCAGCTCTGACTTATCCTTGAAGAGCTCATAAAGAGTTCTCTTGGATATACCGCACTCGGAGGCAATCTCATCCATTGTGATTTTGCACCCTTTGTCGAGAAAAAGAGTCAGGCTAGTTTCTAATACTTGTTGTTTACTAATCATACTGCAAAACTAAAAAAACCAAATTAGTTTTCAAATTTTCACGGAAACCTTTTTATCAATTATTATGCCATAGGTACACTTTAACTAATATTTGTGTATCTTTGAGGCAGTTTTTTAAAAAATTCTTACATATATGTACAAAGATTTTCAGGCCTTTCTTCAGAACGAGCTCAAAAACATTGAAGAAGCCGGCCTTTATAAACACGAGAGAGTGATCACCTCTCCCCAGAGTGCTCAGATCAAAGTAAGCACCGGTAAAGATGTTCTTAACTTCTGCGCTAACAACTATCTCGGTCTTGCTGATAACAAAGAACTTATTCAGGCAGCTAAAGATGCTCTCGACACACACGGTTACGGAATGTCGAGCGTCAGATTCATCTGCGGAACAGGTGACCTTCACAAGAAACTCGAAGCTAAGATTGCGGAATTCTTCGGAACAGAAGATACTATCCTCTATGCAGCTTGCTTCGATGCCAACGGTGGTGTTTTCGAACCCCTCCTCACAGCTGAAGATGCCATAATTTCAGACGCTTTGAACCACGCTTCCATCATTGACGGTGTACGTCTGTGTAAAGCTCAGAGATACCGTTACGCAAATGCCAACATGGAAGAACTCGAAAACTGTCTCAAACTGGCTCAGGCTCAGCGTCACCGTCTTATCGTAACAGATGGTGTGTTCTCTATGGATGGTAACGTTTGTCCCCTCGACAAGATCTACGAACTTGCAGAAAAATACAACGCAATGGTGATGGTAGACGAATCCCATTCAGCTGGTGTAGTTGGTAAAACCGGTCGCGGTGTAACTGAAAGATATAACCTCCGTGGCAAAATCGAAATCCTTACCGGTACCCTTGGCAAGGCATTTGGTGGTGCAGTAGGTGGATTCACCACAGGTAAGAAAGAGATCATCGCAATGCTCCGTCAGCGTTCACGTCCTTACCTCTTCTCTAACTCTATTCCTCCTATGATCGCAGCTGCAGGTTGCAGAATGTTTGACATGATGGCTGAAACCAACGAACTTCAGGACAAGCTTCACAGCAATACCGATTACTTCGTAGCCAAAATGAAAGAGGCTGGTTTCGATATCAAACCCACCGAATCAGCTATCTGTGCAGTAATGCTCTATGATGCCAAACTGTCACAGGATATGGCAGCTCGACTTCTCGAAGAGGGAATCTATGTAACAGGATTCTACTATCCTGTAGTTCCCAAAAACGAAGCCCGTATCAGAGTACAGGTATCGGCTGCTCATGAAAAAGAACATCTTGACAGATGTATCGCTGCATTTACCAAGATCGGCAAAGAACTCGGTGTTATCAAATAACATCCTAATAATTAAATAAAGGAGGGTGACTATCAAGTCAATAAAGACTTTTTAGTCACCCCTTTTTTGTATTTTTTATTCTAATAGAGCAGTTATTTAAAGGGTAATGTCCTGAAAACTAAATCCCTCCCACTTCGTGGGCCCCTCCCGTTCACAGGCCACGGGCGGCCAGGTTTTCAGGACATTACCCTTTAAAAATAAACAACGACCGAGGTTTCGTGCTGAATTAGTAAGGTTCTACTCCCCAGTTCTCTTCCTGCTCGATCATAGTCTCGTCAACCATGATTTCGATAGAAGCATAACCGTCAGTAGTGGTGGTAGCCAGAACCAGATTGTGCCAATATTGTGGCTTGAGGGTAACCTTCATGGTAAAGTTGTTGGCCTGACCGTCGTTTCTCACGGTTTCCACATTCACGATAAGTTCAGGGTCGTTATCAATATTGAAGTATGCCCAGTTATTATCCTTGGTACTGCTGGTAGGGAAATTGATTACACGTTCAGGAAATGAAGACTCATATACATTGATAGTAGTCTCATTGAGCTTGTATACTTTACGGAAAGTACTGTCGATAGTGAGGCTGACACGTGCATTGACCATTTGACAGGTAAAGTTCACATTGGTAGTGCGGCCTGATCTTATTTCAAATGAATCTTCACCGTAGAAACGCTGGGCACCTCTGTTTTCCACAGACTTTTCCAGAGAGATGTTCTCAGCATTGACATCATAGAAGCCTGTCACGAGTGTACATGTCTTGATTTTGCCGTAATTATCGGATTTCACTTCACCGGTCTCCTGATTGGTGATTGTCACGAGATAGTTGGAGGCCACCTCCTCAGATACGGGCTCTTCTCCCTCAGCCTTGGTTTCAGTAATAATGGAGACCTCAGGCTCGGTCACAGAGAGATTTAGGTAGCCGAATCCCTTATTGCTGTCGATTGAACAGCTTGAAAGCAGCAATGCTGCTGATGCTATGATAAATATGTATATTTTTTTCATATTAAATGGGATTAGAGTGCTTTGTAAATAAGGTTAACATTGTCAAAAGTAAGGACAGAGCCTACAAGCTTGTCTCTCACGTAGCCTGCTGTATTGAACGAACCGTGGATATGTTCTACAAATGCCTTGTCAGAATTGCTTCCAGATTTTACTGTTATAGTAATTTTGGCAGCCTTTGAAGTTTCGTTATAGTATAGGAAGTCAAGCTCATGGTTGGTCATTTCGCTCACAGCATTTGAAGATGTAAGCTGAGCAAATGCGATTGGTTGGTTGGCAGCGTCAAATATTTTGGCCTCTATAACCATCTGATCAGAATTATATGGAGCATATTTGTAATCGAAGCTGATTGCAGAAGGTCTGGAGTCAAGAGCTCCTTCATAAGACAATGTACCTATTACGATAATATCACAATTATCATAATAGTTGCCTCTTATGGCAGTGGTCTGTGAAAGGAATCCTCTGGTGGAGAGTTCCACTGCACCATTTACAGGAACCACAGGGGAATCCTTGACATAAAGCCTTTCATCGTTATTGGTATTTGCGAATCCTTCAGAGTTATTGGTATTCCATGCATTGAAGAAATATTCATAAACTCTGTCTCCAGCATAGTCAAGCGTAAATCTCTCTACAGATGAAGACTGGCTGAAATCGTTGTTGGGAAGTGATTCTACTGATTCGGTCGTAAAGAGGAAATCGTTTGAGTAAACATTACCGTAGCTTACTCTGAACTTGTAGTTGGTAGAGGGGGTAAGATTGTTGAATACCTTCTTTCCTTCGAATTCGGCCATCTCTTCAAGTGTAAATGACTCTGTTCCCGAGGTGCTGATCAACTCATATTTAAGAGCAGCGAAAACAGCATCACTGTTATCTGAATTGTGGATATCCGAAATCGTAGGAAGTACAGGGATGAAATATTTTGCGAATACATTTGATTCTGACTGCTGGGGAATAGTAATCTTCAATGTCTGAGTAGGATCGACAGTAAGGGTGACATCTTCACCTATCACAGTCTCATCTACCGTGATAAGGAAGTCGGCCTGACCTCCCACAAAGTTGGAAGTGAAGTTGATCTTGGTCCAGTACTTGGGCATAATGGTGTAGTTATGTGTATATTCCTTCACTACATCGTCATTTCTGGTAGCAGATACTTTGACAGTAATATTGGCTGAAGTTCCGTTAATATTGAAATAAGCATAGTCTGCCACCTTGTCGTGATTGGTATTCTTGTCGAAATCCACCACACGGGTCTCATCGTCAGAGTTGCTGACAGAGACTGTCACATCCTTGAACATCTCCCTGAACTTTTCATCATAAGCCACACTCACTCTGGCGTTTTTCATTCTACAGATACATGAAACAGAGCTGGTTTCACCGGGATTTACAAGGAATGTGGTATCACCTGAAAACAGGCCGACACCTCTACCATTGTTTGCCAGGAGGGCATCTGCATCTTCACAGTTCCTCGCCTGAAGGACGTAGTCAAGGTTTGATGGTAGCAGGAAGGGTGCCCTATATTGGCCATAGGTTCCCTCTATTAGAAAATCAGGATCCTTCTTGTTAGTGATTTTAAGAAGATAAGAATCGGTAGCCCACGAGAGGTCACCTGCTTTTGTCTGAAGCTGGATGTCGTTATCTTCAGAGATTCGAAGAACGACATTGCCCTCTATGTTCTTTTGCGAGTTTTGCAGGCTGCAGCCTGAACCCAACAAAAGTGCGCTTGCAAGGGCGATTAGAGTAATTCCTTTTTTCATTTCAATTTTTTTATTTTAGTTATAATTGTCGTATATAAGTTCTACATCATCGATTGCCACTACACTGCCCCTGTGCACATAGGCTGTCTTATCCCCACCGTGTGTTACAGAGAGTCCCCCTTTGCTCTGATGTACAGGTTCTCCTGAGGAATTCAATTTCGTACCGCTGACAAACTCGACATAGATAGAGGTAGCCTTCAAGTCAGTGCGGCTATACTGAAGTTCCACTCTCTCCTGCTGCCATGAAGATGTTGAGTTGGAAATGGCACTCATCCCTGATGCAATCTGCGTTCCATTGGAGTATATGGTCACATTCACCTGAAAACTGTCACCCTCATATGGGTCATGGGTATACCAGAAAGAGAGTGCAGATGGTCTTGACTCCATAGGACGACCGGACTCGGAGCCATATGTTCCCAGAAAGAGTTTTCCCCAGTTAACAGTGTGTTCTTTGTAGTTGGTATTTACTGCCTCCTTCCTTCCGATTCTAAGGGTCATTATCTGTGCGGCATTTCCAGAATGTCCCGCATAGATGTATGTAACCATGGGAAAACTTTTATAAGGAAGATTGTCTTTGGTAGAAGTACCCACCCCCGTGACCGTAGTGAGAGGATTGTTGGAATCCCAGTAGGGAGATGAGGAGTAGGGGAAATACTTCTGGAGTTTATAAGCTCCATAAGGGGTATAGTCCTCTGTCTTCCACTCCTCGAAAGATGCATTCTGCAGCTGCCATGCAGCTTCAGTGGTAAAATTGATGATGTTCGATATATATTTGGAGTAACGTGCTCTGACCTGATAGGTGGTAGAGGGGCTTAGACCGTCAAAGAGAATACGACCTGATATCATACTTTGGTTTCCGCTGCTCCAAGTCGTTCCTCCATCGTCGCTTATTTCATAGATAATTCCCTCAAGTATAGAAGAAGGGTCAACATTTCCTTCTATATCTGAATGTCTTAGTGGCGATATAAACGCATATTTGGCATATATATCTGAAAGCACAGGCTCACTTAGGGTAAGGATTACATAGTCGAGATCTATGTTGAGTTTCAGCCACTGGCCTGCTACAATAGGGAATCTCCTTGAAAAGACATTTGTATCTCCACTTGATGTAATTGCCTCAACCTCCACGCATACTGCAGGTTCCTCATCAATATTGAAGAATGCAAACTGCTCCTGGCTCTGGGTTGTTGCATTGATATCGAAATTCACTACCCTTTCCGGCAAGGAGGGTTCAAAGGCTCTGACGATGACATCTGAATATTTGGCCAGAAAGCCTGAGGTGTAGCCAACTGTCAACTTCGCATTTGAAGGTCTGCAAAGCAAAGATACTTTATAGTGATCTTCCGGTGCAATAGAAAATGTATCTGACATGCCGTAAAGACGAAGACGACCTCTTCCCTCCAATGCCTGTTCAGAGGTAATATTGTAGGCCTTCACTACGTATCCATCATCACACGCTACCTTGACAAGCGAATCAATCTCATTGTAAGGTGAACTGCATATTACTCTGTCTCCACAAGAAAGAACTACCGTGTATGAACCAACAATATCTCGCGCCAGTTCATCAGGCATGTCTCCCATGACTGACCAGAGATGGATGAAACCTTGACTGGAAGGTTCCTCATCAACAGCGCATGAGTATACAAAAGCAATTGCTGCCAGAATAAAAACGAGATTTTTAAATTTATTCAACCCTTTTAGTTAAGATACAAACCACAAAAATAATGCTTTTTACCTACCATTGTTCTAATGTGGCAATAATTAGCCTATTGTAAAAAAGAAACCGGCGACAGGAGACCTGCCGCCGGAAAAGAGTATTTGACAAATTAACAATTAGTCGTTGAGTGTGAATCTGAAGAATGAGAGCACTTTAGCCTCTGCATCCTGACTCTTGATGTAATCTTTGACAGAAATCTTGTTAACCATTACATATTCCTGATCTTCGAGAGTCTGTTCCTTGAAGAACTTCTGAAGACGTCCCTTAGCGATATTGTCAATCATCTGCTGAGGAAGGTTTGCAGCCTTCTTTTCAGATTCTGTTTTGATAATTTCGCGGGCCTGCTGAGCCTGTTCAGGTGTAAGCCAGCCCTTTGCGGTATTGGATTCGATATGGTCTTCACTGTCTACATGCGCAGGATTGATACCTGCTTTGGTAAGAGCTGCATCAACTGCTTTTTTGATGAGTTCATCCTTTGTCTTTTCGATAGCAACCTGAAGTTCGTTATCAATGACAGACTGAGGACAGTCATCTTTTGAAACAGAGACAGGATTCATGGCAGTAACCTGCATTGCTACTCCCTTTCCAAGTTCTTCGCTTACGCACTTGTTGAAAGCAACGATAGCACCTACCTTGTGATTGGTGTGAATATATGTAGCAATATAGGGAGCCTCGAGTTTTGCATAGAAAGGAAGTGAATGTTTTTCACCTGTCTTTCCAGCCTGCTGTGTAATGCATTCTTCAACAGTAAAATCTCCGATTTTGAGAGCCTTGAGCGCTTCAAGATCTGCAGGGAATGCTGCCAGGGCAGCTTCTGCGATTGTTTTTGAAAGAGCCTTGAACTCATCTGTATTGGCTACGAAGTCTGTTTCACAACCAAGACACATCAAAATAGCTCTGTTACGCTGTTCGTTGGTTACAGCGATAACTGCACCCTCAGAGGTTTCACGGTCAGCACGCTTTGCAGCGATGAGTTTACCCTTTTCTCTGATGATTTCCTGTGCTTTTTCATAATCACCGTTAGCTTCGACGAGGGCTTTCTTACAGTCCATCATTCCGGCACCGGTCAACTTGCGCAATTTCGCAACGTCTGCTGCTTTGATTTCCATTGTCTTGATTATATTTTAGTTTTCTGATTCTTCTGTTTTCTCTGCCTTAGGAGCGTTTTTGCGTGAGCGGAGCTTCTTTGCAGGAGCTTCTCCCTCTTTCACTTCTTCTTTGTCCTTTTCGAGCTTTCTTTCTTCCAATCCTTCCTTCATTGCAGCGCAAAGAGGTTCGAGAACTGCTGAGATTGACTTTGCAGCATCATCGTTACCGGGGATAACATAATCAATAGGAGTAGGGTCGCAGCAAGTGTCCACAATTGCGATAACGGGGATGTTGAGACGGTTAGCTTCTTTAACTGCGTTCATCTCTTTCTGTACGTCAACTACGAAAAGGGCTGCGGGAAGACGGGTAAGATCTGAAATAGAACCGAGGTTCTTTTCAAGTTTTGCTCTCTGACGGGTTACCTGAAGACGTTCGCGTTTAGCGAGAGTTTCAAAAGTACCATTAGACATCATTTCATCGATGGTGTGCATCTTCTTCACAGCCTTGCGGATTGTGGGGAAGTTGGTAAGCATACCACCTGGCCATCTTTCTGTAACATAAGGCATTCCGACGCTCTGTGCATATTCTGCAACAACATCTTTAGCCTGTTTTTTGGTAGCAACGAAGAGGACTCTGCGGCCTGCGTGTGCAAGCTGTTTCATCATGTTCGCTGCCTCATCTATTTTAACAACAGTTTTGTGCAGGTCTACAATATGGATTCCCTTCTTCTCCATGAAGATGTAAGGAGCCATTTTAGGATTCCATTTTCTCTTCAGGTGACCGAAGTGAACACCTGCATCAAGTAAATCTTGGAAATTAGTTCTGGGCATTGTTTTGTTTGTTTTTGTCTCCTTGTTAAGGAGTTCTCTTTGTTAATTTTGAAGTAGCGGTCAAGCCGGTCTTCTAAATTTTTCGCAGCCAGACAAACATACGGCAGCCATTTGGATCCGTCTGTTTTGAATCTGAACTGTGCATTTTTGTAAATCAGTAATTTTTAAAATACTAACGTTTGCTGAATTGGAAGCGTCTGCGTGCACCGGGCTGTCCTGGTTTCTTTCTTTCAACTTCGCGAGCATCGCGGGTGAGGAAACCGTTGGACTTGAGTACAGGGCGGTAAGCATCCTTGTTGATTTCGCAAAGAGCACGTGAAATAGCCAGACGAAGAGCTTCTGCCTGACCTTTGATTCCACCACCGTCAAGGTTTGCTTTGATATCGAAATCTGCAAGTGTACCTGTAACATCAAGAGGCTGTTTTACAATAAAGCGGAGTGAATCTTCCTTGAAGTAGTCTTCGAGAGTTCTTCCGTTGATTGTAATGTTACCTTTACCTGTGTTCACATAAACGCGAGCAACAGCTGATTTACGTCTTCCAAGGGCGTTGATTACTTCCATTTTCTGTTACTTTTGTTCGTTTAAATTAATAATTACGGGTGACTGCGCCTGGTGAGGATGTTCAGGACCTGCATAAACATACAGGTTGCTGTATAGTTTGTTACCAAGGCGGGTTTTGGGGAGCATTCTGCGAACTGCTTCCCTGATTACGGCTTCCGGCTTACGAGCAAGAAGATCCTTGGGGGTGGCGAAACGCTGGCCTCCGGGATATCCGGTGTGATGTACATAAACCTTGTCAGTCAACTTCTTTCCTGTGAAACGAACCTTTTCTGCATTGATAATGATTACATTATCACCACAGTCCAAGTTGGGGGTGAAGTTCACCTTGTGCTTTCCGCGGAGCATCATTGCAACCTTAGAAGCAAGTCTACCTACGATCTGGTCGTTAGCATCAACCACTACCCACTTCTTGTCGATTGTGTTAGGGGTAGCCGACACTGTTTTGTAGCTTAATGTGTCCACTGTGTTGATTTTTAGTTAATTAAACAAAAATTTGTTGCGATCCCCTCCTATTTAGGGGGCTGCAAAGATATAAAATATATTCAATACACCAAAACTAAATAAAATCTTATTACTTTTGCAGTCAATATTTTAGCACTTTTACACTGAAAATATGAGAATCGGAAACTGCGATTTAGGAGAAAAACCGGTCTTTCTCGCTCCGATGGAGGATGTAACAGACCCCTCTTTCAGATATGTCTGCAAAAAATACGGAGCAGACATGATGTACACAGAATTCGTTTCATCTGACGGACTCATCAGAGATGCTGCAAAGTCACTGGCAAAACTGGAGATATTCGATTACGAAAGACCTATAGGGATACAAATTTACGGACACATACCCGAAGCCCTGGTGGAGTCGGCGGTCAGGGTGGAGGCTGCAGGTCCGGATGTGATAGATATCAACTTCGGCTGCCCGGTCAAGAAGATTGCCGGACGAGGTGCCGGTTCGGGAATGATGCGCGAGCCTGACAAGATGGTAGAGATAACAAGGAGAGTGGTGGATGCAGTAAAGTTGCCGGTCACGGTCAAGACAAGGCTGGGATGGGACGAGGATTCGAAGATTATCGTAGAACTTGCAGAGAGACTTCAGGATGCCGGAATCAGTGCACTCACAATACATGGAAGGACAAGATGCCAGATGTACAAAGGAGAGGCGGACTGGACACTCATAGGAAAGGTCAAGGAGAATCCGAGAATGCACATTCCTATAATAGGTAACGGAGACATCAAGAGCCCCGAAGATGCGGCAGCTGCATTCGAAAGATATGGAGTGGACGGCATCATGATAGGAAGGGCAAGTTACGGACACCCCTGGATATTCAAGGAGATAAAGCACTATCTCAGGACAGGAGAGCTTCTTCCACCCATGACACTGAAGGAGAAGGTAGAGCTGGCAAAAGAGCATCTGGCCCAGTCACTGCACTTCAAGGGAGAAAGAGGAGGCGTCCTCGAAATGAGAAGACACCTCTCCTGCTATTTCAAAGGTCTGCCTGACTTCAAGGAGACCAGGCTTAAACTTGTAACGGAGAATAATCCTGCAGCCATACCACCACTTTTGGACTACATTCTTGAACATTGGGGAGATGAGCAATAATAAGGAGGCACTGCGGCTCTCGGCAAGAGTCGGAAGAATTCTGCTTGAAAACGGAGCAGAAATATCAAGAGTAGAGGAGACAATGGATACCATTGCAAGCCACTACGGGGAGAAAGAGAAAAATTTCTTTGTGCTGAGCAACGGAATCTTCACCACAGGAGAATCATTTGCAAATGCCGAATTCATACCGATAAGGGGTGCAAGACTTGACAAAGTGGTGGAGGCCAACCAGCTTTCAAGAGACATAGTGAGCCAGAACCTCTCGATTGAAGAGGCATGGCAGATAATCAACCGGATAGACAAAATGCCCACTCGCCCTGCCTGGGAGGAATATCTGGGTGCCGGGATAGGCTGCATGGGATTCTGTGCAATCTTCGGAGGAAGCATCACCGATTGCCTCTTCTCACTCCTTTGCGGCATAATCCTCAACTTTTTCGTCAGAAATGTTACCGGGAAGATGAACAAGATTCTCAACAACATTTGCGCCGGATTCATAGGCACAATGCTCTGCATACTGATAGAAATGCTTCACCCGGGAGTTTCGCTTGCCAATCTTGTTGTAGGAACCATGATATTGCTCATCCCGGGAGTACCTTTTATAAATGGTCTGAGGGATATGGCAAATCAGGACTACATTTCGGGAGTTACCCGGCTTATGGACGCAATAATGGCGTTCCTCGGCATTGCCATAGGTGTCTGCTTTGCATTCGTTGTACACGGATGGTTTGCAGGAGGAATCATTCATCTGAACGGCACAGCAACAGATCCCACTACCTACATGATTCCAATACAGCTCTTATGTTCCCTGGTCGGATCAGCTGCCTTTGCGATACTCTTCGGCGTACCCGGCAGATATTGCATTCCCGGAGGGCTGACAGGGATGGCAGGATGGCTTGTATATATGATACTTGTCAGATATACTCCGGTCGGTGTATTTGCAGGGACATTCATAGCTGCTGCTGCAGTAGTTATTATAGCAAAATATTTTTCCAGAAAAATGAAATCCCCTGCCATAATTTTCCTCATTAGCGGAATATTCCCGCTGGTTCCCGGAGCCGGGATATTCTGGAGTGCCTACTATGTTGCTTCAGAGCAGTTTATGTCAGCACTATCATCCGGACTTACGGCAATCCAGGTGTCAGTGGCCATAGTACTGGGGATAATAATTGCCCAAAATATTTCAGGTTTTAAAAAAAAACAATAACTTTGATGTCACAAACAGATAGGTAATTCACTTTATAGATAACCTATCAACATATATCAAAACTAACCAGTTTAATTTTAATTTTATGAAGCTATTCAATCCAAAAGCTTTTTTGCTTTCCATTATCTCAATCTGTGCAGTTTTCATGACAAATAGCTGCTCATCTTTACTGGATGATGAACCCGCTTGGTATAGGTATGAAGGTGTAGAAGAGATGCATTACATTAAAGGCTATGAAAACACAGCTGCCAGCTTCGTCAACGACCTTAACTCAGTAATGCACATCTTTGACCAGACAAGTTTCACAACCAATGACATCATCAAAGAGGTTAATCGTGTGGTGGAAAAGTATGACAACGATGTTATTTCTGGTGTTTTCAGCCTTCAGAAATCCACAAAATCTGCCAATGGTCCATGGAAGGTTGCCAAGACTTGGTCAATGAACTACAATTCAAGATTCAATGCCAGCGTAAAATCAGAAGAGATACCTGAGGCATCAATTGCAGAATTGGGATTGGAATAAATTTTATAAAATTTACTGACTCTTTCAAAAAAAGGATGGCACTTGCCATCCTTTTTATTTTTGCCAGACCCAAAAGAGTGTGGCAAAATACTATAAAAAAAAGAGTCCGATACAAAACCGGACTCTTAAACTTCGAGCGGAAAACGAGACTCGAACTCGCGACCCCAACCTTGGCAAGGTTGTGCTCTACCAACTGAGCTATTTCCGCAACTGCAACCGACACTCTGATCGGATTGGATTGCAAAGGTAAGGTTATTTTTTGAATTTGCAAATTTTTCTACAAAGAATTTTCAAATTCTTTCAAAAACCTTATATCATTTTCAAAATAGAGCCTTAGATCCTTTACCTGCCATTTGAGCATCGCTATGCGTTCAACACCCATTCCAAATGCGAAACCGGAATATTCCTTAGAATCTATACCGCATGCTTCCAGAACATTAGGGTCAACCATTCCAGCCCCCATAATCTCAAGCCATCCTGTACCCTTGCAGATGTTACATCCTTTGCCGCCACATATATTGCAACTTATGTCTACTTCTGTACTTGGCTCAGTGAAAGGAAAGTATGACGGTCTCATACGTATCTTGGTCTGTGGTCCGAACATTTCCCTGCAGAAAAGGAGTATTGACTGCTTCAAATCGGCAAATGATACACCTTTATCTATATAGAGTCCTTCCACTTGATGGAAGATGCAGTGGGCACGGGCAGAAATGGCTTCGTTCCTGAAGACGCGGCCGGGGCAAACCACCCTGATAGGGGGTTTGGTTCTCTCCATGGTACGCACCTGGACGCTGCTGGTATGTGTACGCAGAAGAACCGGATTATAACCCTTCGAGATGAAGAAAGTATCCTGCATATCCCTTGCAGGGTGGTCAGGAGGGAAATTCAGAGACTCGAAAACATGATGGTCATCTTCAATCTCGGGACCCTCAGCAACGGTGTACCCAAGTTTCGCAAAGATAGACACTATCTTTTCACGGGTGATAGAGATAGGATGCCTTGATCCCAGTTCGATATAATCTCCGGGCATTGTAAGGTCATCCCCTACTTTCTTATCAGTACCTGAATCTTCTGTCTTCTTTCTAAGTTCTTCTATTCTGGATGTCGCCAGATTCTTGAGTTCATTGAGTTTCTTTCCCAACTCTCTTTTGAGTTCAGGCGAAACGGTCCTGAAATCTTCAAAAAGTTTGGTAATCTCCCCCTTCTTGCCGAGGAGTCTTACCCTTAATTCTTCAACTTCTTGAGCATTGCGTGCCTTTGCCTGCTCAAGTTCCTTCGCTATCTTTTCAATAATTGCATTCATATATGGAAAAAGAGAGATAAAAACTACCAGTTTACAGCTTTGCGTGAAAGGGGCATAGTCATGCAGCGTGCTCCGCCACCTCCACGAGGAAGTTCAGAACCTTCGATAGTAACCACACATTTTCTATCTCCTTCAAGTGTAGTCTTACCATTGACAACATCCCATGCAGGGATTATTTCAAATCCGTGATTTGACAGTTCGGCAAGCGTATGTGTGTTCCTTGCGTAAGAGAGAACCTTTCCGGGGGCAAAGGCAAAGAAGTTGGCACCGCTATGCCACTGTTCCCTCTCCTGATCCCATTCATCGGCCTTTCCTCCGCAGACTATCGGCTGAAGATCCATTCCCAAACGTTTAAGTGCAGTGAGGATATTCGAAACGCTGTTTATCTTAACTACCTTTCCGTTGTCGATAGTAATATGGACAGTCTGATACTGATTGTCACCCAAGATGAGGGGTTCGAATACCATACATTTATCTCTGTCAAGAAGAGTGAACACCATGTCCAGATGGATAAACGATTCGGGTGAGTGGGGAAGCTGTTGCACTATGATATGTTTCCTTCCTTCAGGTGCTATGGACGAGAGGCGTGAAGCCAGCATGTCGATACCCTGGGTGGATGTCCTCATACCGTTACCAATCAGGATAATGTCCTCTCTTGCGATAAGGATGTCGCCACCCTCCATGAAGAGATTGTTATTAGGAAGATACTGTCTGTCACATGCATCGATGATGCCACATTCAAATTCTCCGCTGCCTCTATAGATTGCCTCCATTATGATGGATTCCCTCATTCTCACTTTGTTTGCCATCTTGCAGATGAGTGCGCTGTTTCCGATGGTAACTGCAGCATCTCTTGTAAAATAGAAATTATACAGAGGGAAGAGAGCATAGTAGTCTTCGTTCAGGAAAGCCGTAAGTGTATTGATATTGGCAGGAAGACCCTCGATGAGGGCTTTGGCCAGCCGCGCGGGAGTCATCTCCATAAGCGTATCGAAATACTCCATAAGCTGTTCCATTTCACAGATTCTGCGTACCAGACGTTCCTTTTCAACAGGATTCTGAAGAACCTTTTCCAAAAGACCGGTAACGGTATAAACCTTTGCCTGTTTTGAGAGTACTCCCTGAAGCTGAGCATATTCATGCTGTGCAATAGAGAGATTCAGAATATCGCTATAAAGCGCCCTCTGCGCCATCTTTGGGGTCATATTCTCGACTTCAGCTCCCGGAGAATGGAGCAACACCGCATTAAGCGTTCCGATTTCCGACTGGATATCTATTTTCAATCTGTTGTCACTCATATATATCGGTTTTTAAATTATTATCTGTTTCTACATATAGGAAGATTTGTCGTTAACTGCAAGGTCAGCCATCACCTCCTTGAACTTAGCCCAACTTCGAGGAGCTATAAGGAGTACGTCATCAGTATTGACTACCATATAGTTTTCCAATCCCTTTACCACCATCAGCTGTGAATCCCTGGTAGAGATAACCAGGCTATCTTTTGTGGTATCTATCATCTTCTGGTCAGCCTTGATGAGATTCCCCTCATTATCCTTGTTTGCAAATAGATAGAGGGACTCCCATGTTCCCAGATCTGTCCAACCGAACGAAGCCTTAAAGACAACGACATTCCTGCTCTTTTCCATTACCCCATAGTCGATGGAGATGCTGGGACAGTTCTCATACACCCCTGAGATAAACGACTCCTCATTGTCAGTACCATAGACCTCATTGCATCCCTTAAAGAGAGTATAGACCTCAGGTAGAGATACCGAGAGTGCCTTCGATATGGATTTTACACTCCACACGAAAATTCCTGAATTCCAAAGAAACTCTCCACTGTCGATGAATACCTTTGCAAGCTCTTCGTCAGGCTTTTCAGTAAAAGTCTTCACGGGGTAGGCCAGATTTCCATGGACATTTATGGTCCTGCGGGAGTTGTACTGAATATACCCGTATCCAGTTTCAGGCCTTGTGGGGTTGATTCCCAGCGTCAGCAATTCCTCATGTGAGGAGGCATACTCCAAAGCATCTGAAATAGTCTCTATGAAGAGCGGTTCATTGGTAATAAAGTGGTCTGAAGGAGCTACAACTACTGTTGCATTTTCGTCAATGGCAGCTATCCTGGTAGTGGCATATGCTATGCAGGGTGCCGTATTCCGTTTGTAGGGTTCCAGAAGGATATTTTCACGCGGAATCTGCGGAAGCTGCTCCCTAACAATATCTTCATATACAACGGAGGTAACAACCAGAATCCTCTCGGCAGGGATAATCTTGGCAAACCTGTCAAAAGTCATCTGTAGAAAAGTCCTTCCTACTCCGAGTATATCCAGAAACTGTTTGGGTCTGGAATTCCTGCTTACGGGCCAGAATCGGCTTCCCACTCCTCCGGCCATTATTACACAATAAAAGTTATCACTCATATAAACATTCTGTTAAACGGGATGAACGCATCAGGAAAATAGTCGACTTTGACACCTTGAGGACTGAAAGTGACGGCCACTATGTCAAAGAAGGCTTCGCAGGTAATCCGATTCATCCTCATATATGCCCGTGCAGCACTTACAAGCTTCTCTTTTTTGACAGAACCGACTGTCAGCTCCGGTTCCAAAAGTACAGGTTCAACCCTTGACCTGACCTCCACAAACCGGATGCCATCCTCACTTGCAGCTATTATATCTATCTCTTTGTGGCCGAATCTCCAGTTCCTCTCGAGTATCTCGAAACCCATCTCCTCCAAAGCAGACTTTGCTGCCTCCTCTCCCCTCTTTCCTATACTAATCCTATCCACAACGAGCAAAGATAACCAATTTTATTGTTTTTTAGAAGCAAATGCCAATAAAACTCCAAGGACTATACCGAGAATTGCGGCAAAGAGTACTCTGAGCTCTCCGGGCAGAAGGAAAGTGATGGTATGGGCAGGATACCAAAAAAGAGGAATCGTCTTCTTGAAGACAAAATTCCACTGTCTTCTCCAGTTGAGAGTCTCAAAAATATCTGCAAAATGGATTGGATGACAAAGGGATGCCAATGAACCGTTATAGGATGCAATATGCGTATCGGTTATCTTGTGCAGTGTCATGAATACAGGGGCAAAAATGGTGTTCATAGCGACAGATACCGAGAATGCAACCAAAACCTTCGTTGCATTAAATGGTCCGTCAAGCGCACCCACAGCCCCCTCCAGCCCGAGATATTCGAGAAATGCAGGTGTTCCTTTCGAAAAGATAATCATTGCCATATTGATTCCAATGCCCAATATTCCCCAGACCACCATTCTTGGAATTACTCCGAACCCCTTGGGACAATAGAGTCCGGTAGAAATTCTGCTTCCGAACATCTCACCCAAAGTGGCAAGAACTGCAAATTTGATGAAACTCATTATCATTCCATGAGCCCCGTTAAACTCCTTGTACCATTGATACAAAGGCTCACATACCAAGAAAGGGACAAAAATAGCCACGATTAGCAGGGTAAAAATATAATCTTGTTTTTTCATAATTAATTTATTTATATTCAGCAAAAAAGCGACGGTCAGTCAAATGGCCGTCGCTACATTATCAAGCAGCTTGTCTGGACAGGATTATTTGAAAATGTACCTGAGGCTCAACTGCATCATCCATGTTGAAGAGAGGCTGAGACTTCTGGTGAATTCATCCCTGAGCACTTCAGTACCATTTCTCATGAACTTATAGACGGGAGCCGAGTCCTGACCTTCAGTTCCGGGAGTGTAACCTTTCGCCAGTTCAAGGATAGAAGTTCTGGTTGCATAATACCTATTACCCCAACTGCTGCAAAGGAGGTTACCGAGATTCCTTATATCCAAAGAGATCTGAAGAGTATTTCTCTGACCGTTTCTCACAGGGAGATAGAAGTTTTGGTAGATCTTTAGGTCAAACTGATGCTGCCAAGGACCTACCAGACCGTTTCTTTCAGCATACTTACCTTTACGACTACTCAGGTACTTGCTGTTCTGTACATAGTTCCAGAAGTCTTCCCTCTGGTCCTGAGCGGTGTATGTATATTTCTGACCACCTACTTCATAGGTATAGTCAGCGAACTGAAGTTCATCGGGTGAAGAGGGAACATAAATGAGGTTGGATGCACCGCCGTCACCTACGATATTTTTGGTATAGGTGTATGAATATCTTCCTCTGGGACCGCCTTCATAGAACAGGCTGACACCTGTTCCGAAGTAGTTAGCATAATCCTTTGAGTAGCTCAAAGATGCAATAAGACGATGAGGTGCAACATATCCGGCATATGAGAGTTCTACATAGTTCTGACCGTTTACAGTGGTTGCATTCAGCCAGTTAGAGTATACCTGGTCACCTGTGCCGTCTCCGTAACTTCTGGCGTCACTATATGTGTAAGCAATCATTCCATCGAATCCGTAGAAGTTTCTCTTTTCCAGCTTAGCAGTGATAGAGTAGTAGTAACCACCCTTCTTAGAGTTGTTGAGAAGGTAGGCGTTGGTAAGTTTCGAGTCATATCTGCCTCCCCAAATGTATCTGTTGTCAGCGAAGTTGTTGATATTTGAGTATCCGGGATCCTTAAGACCTACGTTGGTAATGGTGACAGGATTGACATCGTAATTGTAGATACCTTCGAGTGTGAAGAATACATCACCGGGAATTCTGTAGTCAAGAGCGAGTGAAGATTTCCAGTTCTGTGGCATCTTGAGGTCGGGTGCCATCAATGATATGCTGCTGATGGATGCATTTGATGGAGTTGCTCCTTGAGGATAGATCTCCTTGAGAGCATCGAGCCTGTTTTCATAGAACTTGGGAACGGTGTTGGAACCACCTTCCACTGCAGTATAAGTAGCCTGGAGAACACCTGCATCACCTGCCTGTGCTACGATCCATACGAATGGAATACGTCCGGTAAAGAGACCTGAACCTCCACGCAGTACCAAATCCCTATTACCGAGGATATCCCAGTTGAATCCGATACGGGGAGAGAACATCACCGTGGTGGAAGGAAGCTGAGTAGTATCGTATTTACCGTTATTGCCTTTGTAATCTGCAAATGTAGCATCAGCTACCTGCTGGTTGAAGTTATCTGTGAGTGAGGGATAGAGAGGAACCTCTACACGTAGACCATATGAGAGTTTGAATCTTTCCCATGCAACTTCATCCTGCAGATAAACAGAGTACTGATGGAAATCGAACTGAGGGAATGCCTGAGAGTAGTCAGGTTTGAACGAGTGAGTGATTGCGTACTGGTGAGGATTGTCGAAGAGAGTTCCATTGTTGATAGCATTACGAAGATCATCTTCCGTATCAAAGATAAAAGTATAGTAACCTGCTCCGAATCTCTGGAATCCATTCTGAGTTCTGTTCCATTCATACTGGATACCTGCCAACAGATTATGTCTGCCCAATGAAGCCGAGAATTCATCTGTAACGGTAACGGTATTCACATTACGAAGGTTTCCGTATGAGAAGAGTTCAGTACCGAAAGAGGTGTAGGTATTGCCTCCCACAACGATATCTACGAAGGGGAACTCTTTTCCATCTACCGAACGGGGCTCATACTGATGAGAATAGGTAGCACGCAATACATTGTTCAGCTTGCCGTCAAGGAAACGGGAGTTCAGTTCAGCGACTGCTGAAGAGAAGTTCTGTTCCTGATAGTAACGTGCATTCTGGAAATACATGGCTGTGCTTGCAGTACGGCTATAGCTTGTAAACTGTCTGTCACCCAATCCGCTGGTAGAGGGAGAGGGAGCGTTGGGAGTTTTGGAGTTTGTAAGGTTATAGCGTACATTGAGCTTATGGTTACGGTTGATATTCCAGTCCAAACGTGCCAGAATCTTCATACCCGGAGACTTGGAGCTATATCCCTGATATGCACCTGGATCGTAATCATAATTGTTCTTGAGATAGCTTGAAATCGCATCGAGAAGCTCGGCGCTAGGGCGATAGATGTTGTCCTTACCTGTGGTATAGGGATTTTCAGGTGTTGAAGCTACAGCTGCAGGACCGGGCTGGGTATCTCTCTGCATTTCGAAGTTTGCAAAGAAGAAGAGTTTGTTCTTGATGATGGGACCGCCGATTCTTGCTCCGACGATAAGGTGCTGTTCGGGATTTACATTAAGCTTATTGTCGCCTACGTATATACCCCTAAAGTCCTGATTATGGTAATATGAGTAAACAGAAGCTTCGAACTTATTATTTCCTGAACGGGTTACGGCATTCATTGCACCACCGAGGAAACCACTCTGTCTCACGTCAAAGGGAGTAACATTGACTGATATTTGCTCGATTGCGTCCATTGAGATAGGAGAACCGCCTGCAGGCATACTCTGTCCGATACCGAAAGCATTATTGGAAGCTGCACCGTCGATGGTAAAGTTGTTCTGACGATAGTTACCACCACCGATTGATGGACCGTTTCCATTGTCAAAAGCCTGAGGAGTCAGTTTAATAAAACTCTCCACGCTTCTGCCGATAACAGGCAACTGGTTGAGAGATTTCACATCAAGTGATGTAACTGCACCGGCTCTGTCCGAACGCATGTTTGAAGTTAGTGATTCTGCGTAAACTATCACTTCATCCAGAGAAAGGCTCTCCTCCTGAAGTGTTACATTTAATACATAGTTGTCAGCCAAAGCAACATTAATGTCTTTGACCACAGAATTGTGAAAGCCCAGCATCTCAACGGTGACAGTATAGGGACCGCCTGGAAGGATGTTAAGAATGCGGAAGAAACCTTTGGAATCGGCAATTGAATAATACTGTGTACCTGAAGGTGTGTGTGTCGCAATGACAGTAGCACCTGCCACACCGACTTCATTCAAATCTTGGATCTTACCGCTCATAGAAGAGGTAGTCACCTGAGAAAAGGCTGCCAAAGAGGCAAATAGCATTGCGATTGACAACAAAATCTGTCTGATTGTTTGTTTCATGGAGGTATATATTAGTTAATTTAAATTTGCCTTTACTTAATCTTGCAAAAGTATAATTTTTTTTGGATATTTAGTTTATTATTACAATTTTTGCAGCCGATTTCAAGGTGGAGAGATTTGACCGCTTGCAACCACCGAAAAAAATGCTAAAGATTTTTCATATAGTTTAGTGTTTTTGTTAAAATCTCTCCGCTATGCCGGAAGAGATTTATTTTTTTATGTACCAATAACTAATTGATAATAAAATGTCATACTTATTTACTTCAGAATCTGTTTCCGAGGGTCATCCAGACAAGGTGGCTGACCAGATTTCGGATGCTATCCTCGACGATTTCCTCAGACAGGACAGAAAGGCCAAAGTCGCTTGCGAGACATTTGTCAGCACAGGCCTCACAGTCATAGGGGGAGAAGTACGCTCTGATTCCGCATATGTGGATATACAGAATGTGGCCAGAGGCGTTATTGAGAAGATCGGTTACACTAAGGCCGAGTACATGTTTGATTCCAAATCATGCGGTATTCTCTCTGCCCTCCACGAGCAGTCTGCTGACATCAACAGAGGTGTGGTAAGGGAAGACGAACAGGAGCAGGGCGCGGGTGATCAGGGAATGATGTTCGGCTACGCCTGCAACGACACTATCGAATATATGCCTCTTCCTCTCACCCTCGCACACATCGCTCTGATAGAGCTGGCTGCACTGCGCCGCCAGAAGGAGACACCAATGCCCTACCTGCGTCCCGATGCCAAGAGCCAGTTCACCATCGAATACGATGACTCACACCGCCCTGTCAGAGTCCACACTATCGTACTCTCGACACAGCACGATGACTTTAAGGCATCCGATTACGAAATTGGGTCGGTTGAAAATGATGCAGCAGTAAGAGAGAGAATCACAAAAGACGTTAGGGAGATTCTCATTCCCCGTATTATCTCAAGACTCCCTGAGCAGACAGCCAAACTCTTCGACACTGACTTCATTCTCCATGTAAACCCCACAGGCAAATTCGTGATAGGTGGTCCTCATGGAGATACAGGACTCACAGGAAGAAAAATCATCGTAGACACATATGGAGGAAAAGGTGCCCACGGAGGCGGAGCCTTCTCAGGCAAGGACCCCAGCAAAGTTGACCGTTCGGCTGCCTATATGGCAAGATATATTGCCAAGAACCTCGTTGCAGCAGGTGTGGCTGACCAGCTTCTCATCCAGCTTTCGTACGCCATCGGAGTGGCACGTCCTGTAAGTATCTTCGTAGATACCTACGGATCTTCACACGTAAAAGAGAGCGATGGGGAGATTGCACGTATTGTAGGAGAGATTTTCGACCTGCGTCCAGCATCCATCATTGCAAAACTTGGACTCGAGAATCCCATCTACCTTCCTACTGCATCTTACGGACACTTCGGACGAGACCCTTACACGGCAACCGTAAAAGTGATTGAGAACGGAAAGAGCGT
>JAQXKS010000036.1 GCA_029010575.1 Bacteroidales bacterium
TGCATACGCCCTACCAACCTTCCAGGTATTGATTATGCCACCCATAGGAAGGAGATACTCTCCGACTGCCTTGGAACTTCTG
This sequence comes from Bacteroidales bacterium, assembly GCA_029010575.1. Lineage (GTDB taxonomy): Bacteria > Bacteroidota > Bacteroidia > Bacteroidales > UBA932 > Coprenecus. The sequence continues at coordinate 83 of JAQXKS010000036.1, forward strand.
ATATCCTGAAGCACCTTCACCTCTGCTGTGCGATTCGCTGCATTTTCCCTTATAGCGGCTGCCGCCTTGCTGGTACCCTTTCCCTCTATAAAGAAGTGGCCCAGAATCGCAATAAGCAAATCAGGCGAAACGAATCTGCCATTCTCATCTATAAACATCACCCTATCGGCATCTCCGTCGTAGATAACGCCTATATCAGATTTGTTGGCCAAAAGATGTTTCCTCAGCATCTGTCTGTTTTCAGCCACCAGAGGGTTCGGTTCATGATTCGGGAAAGAGCCATCAAGTGTATCGCAAATCCACTCAATATCGGCATCTTTGAAAAGTTCTTTAACGAAAAGCGCCGAAGCGCCGTTGGACAGGTCCATGGAAATTTTCAGACCATCCAGATTTCCGAGCCACTTACGCTGGAAGTCCAGATAATCTTGCCTGTAATCCACGATATTCACACTTCCTCTTCTCTGGGCAACAGGAGTCGGACGGCACTCCTTGATCCATCTCTCTATTTCACCCAGGCCATTATCATAACCCACAGGCAGAGCATTTTCCCTTGAAACCTTCAGTCCGTTGTCGTTTTTGGGGTTATGAGATGCGGTTATCTGGACAGAAGCTCCAAACCCCTTGAAGGCTGTTGCATAGTAAACATAAGGAGTAGTCGCAAGACCGATATCGTAAACATCTGCTCCGGCATCTGTTATGCCTTTTAACAGATAGTCATGTATCTCATCCGAAGAGAGTCTCATGTCACGTCCTACCAGAACCTTATCTACTTTAAGCAACTCAGGGAGGAAGTAACCGACCTTGTAGACTGTATCCTTGTCGAAGTCCACATTGTACTTACCTCTTATGTCATAAGCATGGAATGCACCCATATACAAATGTTCTTTATTGTGTTAATACTATTTTACAAGTTTTGTCCTATAATATGAAGAAACCTTTCCTTTGGCAATATTGTGCAGTTTGGTCATTATCATCTTTTTTCTGATAGGGGTGACATGGTCAGTAAAAAGATTGCCGTCCAGGTGATCCATCTCGTGCTGGACCATCCTGCAACCGAATCCGTCGAGAGTCTCTTCCCTTTCATTGAAATTTTCGTCAAAATACTTGACTCTCATACTCTTGGGGCGTGTCACATCACAATGGATATTTGGAACGCTCAGGCAGCCCTCAGCAAAGACAGCATCCTCATCGGACTCCTCCAGAATCACGGGATTGATCATGACCCTTTTGAAATCCTTGAGTTCGGGAAATGCCTCTGAGCACTCTCCACCGTCCACCACCAGCAGCCGGATGCTTTTTCCTATCTGCGGAGCAGCCAGCCCTACACCATCTGCATTATACATTGTTTCAAACATATCGGCAACCAGACGGGAGATCTCCTCTTTGTCAGCAGTTGCCATGTCGAGCTCGACAGCCTTCTCCCTGAGAACACCGGAGCCATATACATAAATCGGAAGTATCATATCAAAACTGTTTTATTCTGTCCATATAAGTCTGAAGGATAATCGAGGCACTGATCTTGTCGACATTCTCCTTCTCTCTTCTTGCCATCTTCTTCATTCCACCATCTATCATGGTCCTGTGTGCCAGAACAGAGGTAAACCTCTCATCCTCCAGAGCCACCGGTATATCCGGGAAATTCTTTTTAAGCTGCTTGAGAAATATATCCACATATCGTGCCGCCTCTGAAGGAGTATTGTCCATATTCACGGGATAACCCACAACGAAAAGACCAATCTCTTCTTTACAATTATATTTTTTCAGATAATCAATTATCTTTGCGGATGGAACTGTTTCGAGCGGGGAGGCAAATATCCCGAGAGGATCGGATACAGCAACACCGATTCTCTTCAGCCCATAGTCTATTCCTATCATTCGATTCATTCCGCAAATTTAAACAAAGTTTAAGTAAAACTATGTCTGAAAGGAACAAAGTAACCAGAAAAAAACTTCTGACCCGCTACAGATTTGTGATAGTGGAAGATCAGACACATGAAAATAAATTCAAGATAAAAGGGACCATGCTCGGAGCGATTTCCGCAGCGGTACTACTACTGCTTTTTATAGTAGCTTTTGTATTTTCAATGATAGCATATACACCTTTGAAACTTATTATACCGGGTTACCCTTCATACCAGACTCAGAGGGTTGCAATCGAGAATGCCGCCAAGGTTGACTCACTTGAAAAGAAGATGAAAATAATGACAATAAGGCTTGAGAACCTGCGCAGGGTGCTCAACGGGGAGAAATCACTTCCAATAGACAGTCTTATAAATATAGGTAAAGCCGATATTGCCGAAAAGATCATGTACACAAATATGATGGCAGATTCGATACTCAGAGAGAGGGTGGACTCTGTGGAGAAATACAACCTTTCGTCGAATTCGCAGATGCAGATGATAGAGGGAATGCTCTTCTTTCCACCGGTAAAGGGAATCCTCACTGAAGAGTTCAATAAAGCCATCAACCACCCCTATGTCGATATCGCCGTACAGGAGAACAGTGCCGTCTGTTCGGTTCTAAAAGGGACTATAATAGCTGCCTACTGGACTGATGAAACAGGTTATAATATCCATATCCAGCATGACAACGACCTAATATCGATATACAGACACAATACCAAACTGCTTAAGAAAACCGGAGATACTGTAGATGCAGGTACCCCTGTGTCATTGGCAGGAAGTGCAGGAGATCTCTCATCAGGACCCCACCTGCATTTTGAACTATGGCACAAAGGTGTTCCGATAGATCCCACTCTATATATAAAATTCTAAATTCAACCTGACATAATTATGAAACAACCTTCCAAGAAGAGAATAGCAATACTCGGATCCACAGGCTCAATAGGGGTTCAAGCATTGGCTGTAGTGCGTGAGTACCGTAACCTGTTTGATGTCAGAATACTGACAGCCAATAACAATTGGGAACTTCTGGTCAGGCAGGCTCTGGAGTTCAAGCCACAATGTGTCATAATATCCAATAAGGAGCACTATGACAAGGTATTCGAAGCACTTGACCCCTACGAAATAAGCGTATTCGCAGGAAATGAATCCATAACCGATGCGATGAGCCACAGTGATGAGATAGATCTCGTCCTTACAGCAATGGTAGGATTCAGCGGCCTTGAACCCACTATCGCGGCTATCAGATCCGGAAAGGCGGTAGCAATAGCCAACAAGGAGCCGGTAGTTGCAGCAGGACGACTCATCATGAAGCTCGCAGCCGAGCATTCAGTCTCCATACTTCCGGTAGATTCGGAACATTCCGCGATATTTCAGGCACTTCAGGGAGAACACTCGCCCATAGAGAATATCATACTTACAGCCTCGGGAGGACCGTTTTTCAAAGCAACCCCCGAGCAGATGGAAAACGTCACTGTTGCCAAGGCCATAAACCACCCCAGATGGAAAATGGGAGCAAAGATATCAGTAGATTCAGCCACACTGATGAACAAAGGATTCGAAATGATAGAGGCAAGATGGCTCTTCGGAGTGGATCCTGACGACATTCGCGTAGTCATTCACCCGCAATCCATCATCCATAGCATGGTATCATTCACTGATGGCTCAATTATTGCACAGATGAGTTCACCGGATATGAGATTGCCAATACAGTATGCTCTCACATACCCGGAAAGACTTCCGCTTGACATTCCGAGAATCAACTTTGCCCAACTGGCCCAGCTCACATTTGCCGAACCTGACATCAACAGATTCCCCTGCCTTTCAATGGCAATTGAGGCGATGAAGATTTCCGGTGTCACACCTTGCGCCATGAATGCAGCCAATGAAGTGGCAGTCGAAGCATTCATTCAAGGAAGGATCGGATTCAAAGAAATCCCGACACTGGTAGAAAAAGGGATAGCTCGAGCCGAACATATAACCGACCCTACACTTGAAGAGATTTTTATGACAGATAAGACAATCAGGGAATATACATCAAGCCTGATAAGATAAGCATTATGGTAGTTATACTTAAAATAATACAAGTAATCCTGGCCCTCTCCCTCCTGGTACTTGTCCACGAGTTCGGGCATTTCATATTTGCAAAATTATTCAGAATAAGGGTGGAGAAGTTCTATCTCTTCTTTCCCCCCGCACTGCTGCGCTTCAAGCCGAAGGGAGGAGAGACCGAATTCGGAATAGGCATGATCCCTTTGGGCGGCTTTTGCAAGATTTCAGGAATGGTAGATGAATCCCTGGATACAAAAGGGCTGAAGAACCCGCCCCAAAAGTGGGAATTCAGAAGCAGACCTGCATGGCAGAGACTCCTGGTGATGTCTGGAGGAGTGCTGATGAACTTCATAACAGCAGCAGTAATCTACTCCTTCTCACTGTTCACATGGGGACAGGAGTATCTCAGAACCGAGGATGCAATATACGGCATAGAGGTGAATTCCCTCTCGAAGGAGATGGGATTTTGCAACGGAGACATTCTACTGCAATTCGATTCAAAACCTCTGCCGGAAAATTTTTCAGAATTGCAGATGTACCTTATAAGAGACAAGGTCAAGCAGGTAACACTTCTTCGCCAGGGGGATACAATTAATATAGAGATAGATGACGCCTACATACCGGCAATGTTGAACACTCCCGGAATCTTTTCGTTCAGGGCTCCTTTGGCCATCAGAGAGATCCCCGATTCATCAATTAATTTTGAAAGCGGACTGAAAGCCGGAGACTCCTTCCTCAGTATCAACGGAGCAGAGTGCAGATTCTTTGACCAGCTTCACAACGAGCTTGGAAAGTACAGCAACTCTACTGCTCCTTTGTGCGTAATGAGGGATAGCACCATTATGACAATCCCTGTTGCAGTCAACAATGAAGGCAAAATAGAAGTTTTCCTGCAATACGACATAAAGGATTTCAACATAACCCGCAAGGAGTACGACCTGCTTAGCTCAATTCCCGCTGGAATAGAGCTGATGTACACCTCTGTCACAAACTATATAAAGGAACTCGGACTTATATTTACCCCCAAGACTCAGGCATACAAATCAGTAGGAAGTTTCATAGCAATAGGCAATGTATTTCCGGACACATGGAACTGGAGAATCTTTTGGAACATAACTGCGATGCTGTCAGTCATGCTCGGAATAATGAACCTTCTTCCAATTCCGGCACTCGACGGAGGACACATACTCTTCACCTTGTTCGAAATAGTGACACGGAAGAAACCTTCTGACAGATTTATGGAGATTGCCCAGGTTCTGGGCATGGTACTGCTGCTTGCAATAATGTTCCTTGCTATAGGAAATGACTTCATCAAACTTTTGAAATAATAATACGGAAAAGATATGAAACATTTTTTTGCTATCACATTAGCCACCCTCATAGCAGTGACATCTGTCATCTCAAGCTGCCAGTGCTCAAGCAGTAAAGAGGGGAAAAATGATTACAAACCCAGTATAACCGGAGATGCCGGAGAGGTTCTAATTGTGCTCAACAAGCAGCTCTGGGAGTCAGAATTGGGTACCACCCTACGCGAAGTTCTCGGAGGAGAATACCCCTACCTTCCGCAGAGAGAAGCATACTTCAGACTCTACAATACCTCTGACAAGGACTTTTCAGGCAATTTCACCATATTCAGGAACATTGTGAAAGTCAACATCTCCCCGGACTGCAAAGAGAACGAAATCAGTATCAGAAAAGATGTGTGGGCCAGACCACAATGTGTAATCAGCATCAAGGGAGAATCTGCTGCACAAGTAAAGACATACATACTCGAAAACAGGGAACTTCTTCTCAACACCATCGAACAGGCCGAAAGAGACCGTCTGATTGCAGGCTACAAAAAATATGAAGATCCCAAGATCAGAGAGGCTGTAACCAAGAATATCGGAGGTTCACCCTACTTCCCCAAAGGATTTACGATGAAGAAAAACACTCCGGACTTTATGTGGATATCGCAGGAAAACACATACGTCAACCAGGGAATACTCATCTTCAAAGTACCCTACACAGATAAGTCTCAGCTCGATGAGAAAAATATAATCAGCCAGCTCAGGGATCTGTGGCAGGCGAATGTCCCTGGCATGAGAGAAAACAGTTACATGACATTCAACGAGCTCATAGAGCCGGGTATAAAGAATATATCCTACAAAGGAGAGACCATGGTAGAAGTACGCGGATTATGGGAAGTTGCCAACGATTTCATGGGAGGTCCGATGATTTGTCATGTTTTTCCTGATTTGGAAAAAAAGAGCCTCATTTTCGTAAATGGCTTTGTATATGCACCTAAGTACGATAAAAGAAAGTATCTCCGGAATGTCGAATCAATTATTTTTTCATTTTTTTGGAAATAAATTTGGAAAGTAAAAAAAAGTGTGTATCTTTGCAATCCCAAACGAAATGAAAGGGGTCACAAAAGTGACACAGACGCTGGGTTCGTCTAACGGTTAGGACTCAAGATTTTCATTCTTGCAATAGGGGTTCGATTCCCCTACCCAGTACAAATAAAAAAATATAAATATGGCAAATCACGCATCAGCTAAAAAGCGTACCCGTCAGAACGAGA